>CAUBHZ010000046.1 GCA_958435885.1 uncultured Intestinimonas sp.
CCCATTGTGCACCAGCACCGTCCACAGGTGACTCCGCCGGTGGAACAGGGAAAAGCTGTGGTCCTATCCCACATTTTTTCGCCGCCTGCGTGGGTGGGTGTCGGGACGTGGCGCCGCCGCCTGGTATTCCCTCTATCGTGGGGCGCGACGACCTCGGCGCGCCAAACCACGCTCCGGGGATGGGGTAGGGGCGGATCTCATCCGCCCGGAAACAAAAAAAGACCTTCCCAATGGGGAAGGTCTTTTTGATCTGTTCAGTGTTCCGCTCGGTCGGTGCGGAAGAGGGCGCCCAGGAACTTCACCATGAGGGGGAAGTAGGTGCCGATGAAGACCAAGGTGGAGAAGAGAGCGAAGGCGGGCTTCTTCTTCCGGGGGACGGCCAGGCCCAGCAGGGTGCCCAGGGACAGCAGGCACAGCTTCAATGCGGCCACGTCCTCCAGGTCCAGCTCCCGGACCATGAGTCGGCCGGCGGCGATCCACTTTTTCACCATCAGAGACACTCCTTTCCCGATTCCAGCGCCAGCAGGGCGCCTTTGAGGTCCAGCCCTCCGGCGTAGCCGGTGAGGGCGCCGTTTTTTCCCACCACCCGGTGGCAGGGGATGAAGATGGGCAGGGGGTTCACATGGTTGGCCTGACCCACCGCCCGGAGGGCCCTGGGCCGGCCCACGGCGGCGGCCATCTCCCCGTAAGTCCGGGTCTGGCCGTAGGGGATGGCCCGCAGGGCCTCCCAGACCGAGCGCTGAAAGTCCGTCCCCGCCGGGTCCAGAGGCAGGTCAAAGCTCCGCCGGGCTCCGGAGAGATATTCCAGCAGCTGTGTCCGGGCCACCCGGAGCAGCGGGGACTCCTCTCCCCTTCCCCGGTTATCAGGCAGAGCGTTTGGGAGCCACAGCCGGGTGAGGGTTTCCTCCCCCTCCAGCACCATGGGCCCGAAGGGGGTGTCCACGGCCAGCCGGGCCATCAGTCGTACCGCCGCACCACGGCCACCACCTTGCCCAGCAGCTGGGCGCCGTCGCCGTCGATGGGCTCGTACTCGGGGTTTTCGGGCATGAGCCACACGTGGCCGTCCCGGCGGCGGAGGGTCTTGACGGTGGCCTCGTCCTCGAAGAGGGCCACCACGATGTCGCCGTTGCGGAAGGACTCCTGCTGGTGGACCACCACGTAGTCCCCGGGCAGGATGCCGGCGTAGAGCATAGACTCGCCCCGGACCCGGAGGGCGAAGTGCTCCCCGGAGAGGCGGCCGGTGTCGAAGGTGAGGTAGTCCTCGATGTTCTCCTGGGCCAGGATGGGGGCGCCGGCGGCCACGTCGCCCACCACGGGGACCTGGTTTTTGGGGGGCTCGGGGGCGCGGCGGCGGCGCTCCGGGGCGGGAAAGCCTCCGGCCACGGTGATGGCCCGGGTCTTGCCCTCGGCCTTGGTGATGATGCCGGCCTCCTCCAGGCCCTTGAGGTGGAAGTGGACGGTGGAGGGGGATTTTAAGCCCACGTGCTCCCCGATCTCCCGCACAGAGGGGGGATAGCCGTGGTCCTGCTGAAAGGAGACGATGAACTGGTAGATCTGCCGCTGCTTCTCCGTCAGACCCTTCATGGGCGGTCCCTCCTTGTAGACATAAATGCAACAGTATCTTATCACAGGGTCTACAAAAAGTCAAACAAGCGTTCTAAAATCTTTGGCAGGCAGCGTTCACAGAAAAGTCATTGACAAGGCAGCGGGAAGGGTCTATGCTATGTAAGCATGCTAAAGATAAACCGGCTAACTAATTTGGAGGTGGGGCTGTGTGCCAGAATAAAAGGGACAGGGACCTGCCGGGGATCACCTTCCAGGCGGTGGCCCGGGCCCGGAAGCAGCTGATGCTCACGGAGCTGGCGGGTCGGGGCCTGGGGGACCTGGGCAACCCGGTGCTGCTGTTCCTGCTGAAGGAGCGGGAGGGGCAGGTCTCCTCCCAGCGGGAGCTCTCCGACGCCATGCACATTTCGCCGGCGTCGGTGGCGGTATCCCTCAAATCCCTGGAGCGGGGCGGCTACGTGGAGAAGCTGCCCGATGAGAAGGACCAGCGGCGGAAGGCGGTGCGGCTCACCGACAAGGGCCGGGCGGCTCTGGAGACCTGCTTTTCGATCTTCCAGGAGGTGGACCGGCGGATGCTGGAAGGCTTCACCCCGGAGGAGATGGAGCAGGTCCGGGCCTTCCAGCTGCGGATGCTCCGCAACCTCCGAGACTCTCTGCCCGCGGAAAGGATGGACTGTTCATGCTGAAAAAACTCTTCCCCTACATGGGGGGGTATAAGCGCCTGGCGCTCATCACCCCCCTGCTGATGATCCTGGAGGTGGCCTGCGAGCTGGCCCTGCCCCGGTTCATGGCCAACATCGTGGATGTGGGCATCGTCCAGGGCGACCTCAACTATATTCTGAAGATGGGCGGCATCATGCTGGTGCTGGCCCTGTGCAGTATGACCTGCGGCATGCTGGGCGCCAAATTCGCCGCCAAGGTGGGCCAGGGCTTCGGCGCCAACCTGCGCCGGGGCATCTACAACAAGATCCAGGAGTTCTCCTTCGCCGACATCGACCGGTTCTCCTCGGCCTCCCTCATCACCCGCATCACCAACGACGTCAACGCCATCCAGATGATGGTGACCATGGCCCTGCGGCTGCTGGTCCGGGCGCCGGTGATGCTGGTGGCGGCCCTGGCGGTGGCCATCAGCATCAACGGGGAGCTGGCGGTGGTCATGCTGGTGACCATCCCCCTGCTGGTCATCGCCATCGGCCTCCTCATGAGCGTGTGCAACCGCCTCTTCCAGGTCCTCCAGAAGCGCATCGACGGCCTCAACGGCACCATCCAGGAGAACCTGGTGGCCATCCGGGTGGTGAAGGCCTTCGTCCGGGAGGGCTATGAAAAGACCAAGTTCAAGGCCTCCAACGACGCCCTCACCAAGGCCACCATCAACGTGGATATGCGCATCATCGCCATGATCCCCATCATGATGATCGCCATGAACGGCGCCACCGCCGCGGTCCTCTACCTGGGCGGCGGCCAGGTCATCGGCGGGGAGATGCTCATCGGCGACCTCTCCTCCTTCATCAACTATATCTTCCAGATCCTCATGAGCGTCCTCCTCCTGGGCATGAGCTTCCTCCAGCTCTCCCGGTCCATCGCCTGTGCCCGCCGTATCGACGAGGTGCTGGAGACCCAGCCCTCCATCGCCGACGGCCCCCTCTCCCCCGAGGAGCTGCCCCAGGCCAAGGGTAAGGTGGAGTTCAGGAACGTGGACTTCAAGTACGACGCGGGGGGCACCGGCGAGAACGTCCTCTCCGGCATCGACCTCACCATCAACCCCGGCGAGTTCATCGCCGTGGTGGGCGGCACCGGCACCGGCAAGTCCTCCCTGGTCAACCTGATCCCCCGGTTCTACGACGTGTCCGGCGGCGCGGTGCTGCTGGACGGGGTGGACGTGCGGGACTACCCCCTGGAGGCCCTCCGCGGCCGCATCGGCATGGTGCTGCAAAATAACGTCCTCTTCACCGGCACCATCCGGGAGAACCTCCTGTGGGGTCGGGCGGACGCCACCGAGGAGGAGATGATCCAGGCGGCCAAGAACGCCCAGGCCTATGACTTCGTCATGGCCTTCCCCGACGGCTTCGACACCCAGATGGCCCAGGGCGGCACCAACGTCTCCGGCGGCCAGAAGCAGCGGCTGTGTATCGCCCGGGCCATGCTCCGCCACCCGGCGGTCCTCATCCTGGACGACTCCACCTCCGCCGTGGACACCGCCACCGACGCCAAGATCCGCCAGTCTTTTAAGGAGAACCTGGCGGGCACCACCGTCATCATCATCGCCCAGCGTATCTCCTCCGTCATGTCTGCCGACCGCATCCTGGTGCTGGACGACGGGAAGATCGCCGACATGGGCACCCATGACGAGCTCATGGCCCGGTGCGGCATCTATCAGGAGATCTACCAGTCTCAGCAGGAAGGGGTGCAGGAATAATGGCCCAGCACAATCAGCACAACATGCCCGGACCGGGCGGTCCCGGCGGCCGGGGTGCCCGGGGCGGCTTCCAGAAGCCCAAGAACCTGGGCAAGACCATCGCCCGCCTCATGGGCTACCTGGCCCGGAAGAAGTGGCCGCTCCTCATCGTCCTGGTCTGCCTTCTGGGGTCGGTCTTCACCAACATCGCCGGCTCCAGCTTCATCAACCTGGTCATCATCAACAACATCGCCGGGGGCGTCTACACCTCCCCCGCCGGCCTGGCCGCCGACGTGGCCAAGCTCCTGGCCATCTACGCCGTGGGCTGGGTGTGCACCTACGCCCAGTCGGGCATCATGGTCCAGCTGGCCCAGCGGGGCACCAACCGCCTGCGCAAGGAGCTCTTTGACCACCTCCAGACCCTGCCTCTCTCCTACTTCGACCAGCATCCCCACGGCGAGCTCATGAGCCGCTTCACCAACGACGCCGACAACGTCCAGCTGGCCCTGGAGCAGAGCGTGGTCTCCCTCTTCTCCAGCGTGCTCATGTTCGTGGGCATCGTGGTGGTCATGCTCACGGTGAGCCCCCTCCTCTTCCTGGTGTCGGTGTTCACCCTGGGCGCCACCTTCCTGGTGTTCAAGGTCTTCGGCGGCCGGTCCCGGCGCTACTACCAGAAGCAGCAGGCCGACCTGGGCGCCGTCAACGGCAACATCCAGGAGACCATCGAGGGACTGAAGGTGGTCAAGGCCTTCACCCACGAGGAGGCGGCCAAGGACCTCTTCAACTCCCTCAACGAGAGCTACCGCGCCTCCGCCACGGCGGCCAACTTCTACTCCACCGCCATCATGCCCATCGCCATGAACATCATGAACGTGGGCTACGCCCTCACCGCCGCCTTCGGCGGCGTGCTGTCCATCGTCATGGGCCTGCCCCTGGGCTCCTTCACCCTCTACCTCACCTACTGCCGTCAGGTGGGCCAGCCCATGAACCAGATCTCCCAGCAGCTCACCACCATCCTCTCCGCCCTGGCCGGCGCCGAGCGGATTTTTGAGTGCATGGACGAGAAGAGCGAGGTGGACGAGGGCTTCGTCACCCTGGTACCCGTGGTCCGGGACGGGACCGGCCGCATGGTGCCCGCCGCCGCCGGTACCCACGTCCACGAGTGGGCCTGGAAGGTGCCCGACAACAACCGCTTCGTCCTCACCCGCGCGGTGAAGGACGAGAACGACCAGCTGGTGGAGTGCCCCGAGGGCACCGAGGGCGCCATGTGGGCCTGGAAGTACCCCAATGAGGGCGACCCGGCCTGCGGCCTCCACCGCATCCGGGGCGACGTCCAGCGGGAGGAGGGCTATGTTCTGGCCCAGCTCACCGGCGCGGTGCGCCTGAGCCACGTGGACTTCTCCTACGTCCCCGGCAAGCAGATCCTCCACGACGTGACCGTCTTCGCCAACCCCGGCCAGAAGATCGCCTTTGTGGGCTCCACCGGCGCGGGCAAGACCACCATTACCAACCTGGTCAACCGGTTCTACGAGATCCAGGACGGCGTCATCACCTATGGCGGCATCGACGTGAAGGCCATCAAGAAGGACGACCTGCGCCGCTCCCTGGGGGCGGTGCTCCAGGACACCCACCTCTTTACCGGCACCGTCATGGACAACATCCGCTACGGCCGCCTGGAGGCCAGCGACGAGGACTGCATGGAGGCGGCCCGGATTGCCGGTGCCGACTCCTTCATCCGGCGTCTGCCCCAGGGCTACCAGACCATGGTCACCGGGGACGGCGCCAACCTGTCCCAGGGTCAGCGGCAGCTGCTGGGCATCGCCCGGGCGGCGGTGGCCGACCCGCCGGTGATGATCCTGGACGAGGCCACCTCCTCCATCGACACCCGCACCGAGCGCATCATCCAGAAGGGCATGGACGCCCTCATGGAGGGCCGGACGGTGTTCGTCATCGCCCACCGGCTCTCCACCGTCCGGAACTCCAACGCCATCATGGTGCTGGAGGGCGGGCGCATCATCGAGCGGGGCGACCACGACGACCTCATCGCCCAGAAGGGCCGGTATTACCAGCTCTACACCGGCGGCGCCGAGCTGGAGTAACACACCTCTAAGCCTTCCCCCGAGGGGAAGGTGGCTGGCCGAAGGCCAGACGGATGAGGGGAAGCCTTGCGGCGTGGTTTATGTCACGGTTTGTCGAACCACTTGAGGCATCTCTTAAAACCTTCCCCCCTCAGGGGGGAAGGTGTCATGGCCATTGGCCATGACGGATGAGGGGGCGTTAAGTGCTCCCTCAAGGAACGTTCAAAACCCATTTCTTTTTCCCTGCTGGAAAAAGAATGGTTTTTGGAATCCAAAGAAAAAGGGGCTCCCAAGCGGGTTGAGTGGCTCCAAATAGGAATCCGGCGGCCCGTCTTTACGCCCCCATTGAGCACCAGCACCGTCCACAGGTGACTCCGTCGGTGGAACAGGGATAAGCTGTGGTTCTACCCAACATTTTTTCGCCGCCTGCGTGGGTGGGCGTCGGGACGTGGTGGCGCTGCCTGGTATTCCCTATGACGCGGCGTGGTTTGGCGGGCGGCCGCAGGCCGCCCCTACCCACGCCCCCAGCGTTTTTCGTAGGGGCGGCCTGTGGCCGCCCGCCGGAAAGCCCACGATCAAAAAAACGTAAAAAGGAGCCGCCCCTGCTATGCAGGGGCGACTCCTTTTCTCTTTTTAATTCTCCCAGAGGGTGACCACGGTGCCGGTGGCCAGGTAGTGGAGGTGGTCCCCCAGGATGGGGGTGAGCAGGTCAAAGGCGGGCCTGCCGGTGCAGTGGCCGGTCCAGATCTCCCGGACGCCCAGGGCCAGCAGCCGCTCTCCCAGGGCCTGGGCCTTTTCGGGCCGGACGCCCAGGGTGGTTGCACCGCCGGCTCCCATAAGGTGGAAGCCACCAAAGAAGGCCCGGACCGATTTCCCGGGGAAGGCGGTCTGAACCTCCTCCACCACCGTGTCCGCCCCGGCGTGGGAGCAGCTGCTGAACACGGCCAGCTCCTCGCCGTGGACCACCACCATGGTCTGTTCGTGGGCGAAGTCGTCGGGATGGAGGCCGTCGGGGCTCTGGCGGTACATGGCCACCTTTTCCCCCCGCTTTTCCAGGCCGGGGGTGGTGTGGGGCAGGAGCCACACCCCGGGGTGGATCTCCCCGGGTGCTGTGACGAAGCGCAGCCGGGTCTCCCACCGCAGCAGCTCCGGGGGTACGCCCAGGTACTTCCGCTCCCCGTCCTTGCGGATCTGATAGGTGGCCTCGGCGGCCTGTGGCCGCAGGTAGAGGGGTGCGGTGGTGTTCTGGACGAAAAAGGCGGGGAAGCCGCCGGAGTGGTCATAGTGGCCGTGGGAGAGGACGGCGGCGTCGGCTTTGGACAGGTCCACCCCCAGATCAGGGGCGTTTTCCAGCCCGGCGGCGGAGGCTCCAGCGTCCAGCAGGCAGCGCCAGCCGTCGTATTCGATGAAAAGGGCCAGGCCGTGCTCACAGCGCAGGCCGGCGTCGGGGGTGGTGTTCTCGATCAGCGCGGTGACTTTCATCCCAAAGCACTCCTTTCACGGGGGGACGGATTCTTCGGCTTCGCCTCAGAATGACAGGGAGAGGCGTGGTGCAGTGGGCGCGTCTGGGAAGCCGCGCCCCACGCTCATGTGGTCCGGAATCGGTACGGCGGGCGGCCAAAGGCCGCCCCTACGAAAGCGGTTCATGACCGGGCGGAGGATGGGTTTCCGCACCGCGCCCAAAGGATTAAAGATCAAAGTTCTTTTTGGTTCTTTTTCTTTCAAGAAAAAGAACAGACGTTATCCTTTCTTCTTCAGTTTGGTCTTGTTGCCCTTCTCGTCCATGATATAGGTGTTGTCCAGGTGGGCGGTGAGGCTGGCGCGGATGGCGGCCCGGTACTCAGCCCGCAGGCCCTCCCGCTCGGCCTCCTCCTCCAGGGTGAGGCCGTCGGCCTTGGCCTTCCGGGCCAGCTCGTTGATGCGGTCGATCTTGTGCTGCTCCATGGGGCAGTCCTCCTTTATAAATAGCGTTCCATGACGATCATGATGCGGCCCTTCTTGGAGGTGCCGGACACCTCCGTGAGCACGCACTTGCCCAGCCCCCGGCAGGTGAGCACGTCCCCGGCCTCCACCAGCCGGTCGGGCTTGTCGCACTCCCGGCCGTTGAGGGTGAGCTTCCCCGACGAGATGAGGCTGGCCATCTTGCTCCGGGAGAGGGAGAAGCCGGTAGACGCCACGGCGTCCAGCCGCAGGGCGGCCACCGTGTCCCGGATGACTTTGGTCTTCTGCTCCGGGGGTTTAAGCTCCGAGAGGGGGCAGGCCGTCACCTTGACCCTGGCCCGGCCCACCTGGTCCAGCTGGGTGAGGAGCACGTGCTCCACCTCCCGCAGGAGGAGGACCTGACAGACCCCCTCCCCCACCAGCAGGTCGCCGATCTTCTCCCGGGTGAGGCCCAGGCCCAGAATGGCTCCCAGGTAGTCCCGGTGGGTCAGTTTTTCATCTCCGGAGGGGGTGAGTGTGAGGGCGGTGATGGGGGCGTCCTCGTTGGCGGTGAAGTCCTCCGGCTCCATCCAGTCGGGCAGGAAGGCCACCAGCTTCCGCTCGGCCTTCTCCCAGCCGCCCCAGAAGAGGTGGGCCGGGTGGCCGCAGGCGGCAATGAGCCGTTCCGCCGCCTCCTGCTGGGCCAGGGTGAGGAAGAAGGTGTGGGCGGGGACGGAGCGGTTCTGGGTGAACTCCAGCTTGTCCATGACCCGGGCCAGCACCAGCCGTTCGTCGGTGTCGGCGGCGAGCTTGGTGAGGAGCTCCGTCTTATTCATCGGCCTTCACCACGTCGGCATAGCGGCCGCCGATGAGCCCCACCAGGGCGTCAGGGGAGAGCTCCACCTGGTAGCCGATCTTGCCGGCGCTCACCAGAATGGCGGCGTGGTCCTGGGCGGAGGCGTCGATGACGGTTTTGAACCGCTTCTTCATGCCGATGGGGGAGCAGCCGCCCCGGACGTAGCCGGTGAGGGGGGTGAGCTCCTTGACGTGGATGAGCTCGATGGACTTCTCCCCCACGGTCTTGGCCGCCTTTTTGAGGTCCAGCTCGGAGAGGACGGGGACCACAAAGACGTAGTTTGCCTTGGAGGCACCCCGGGTCACCAGGGTCTTGTAGACCTCACTGGGGTCCCGGCCGATGAGGGCGGCCACGGTGGCGCCGTCCACCGCCTCCCCCTCGTTGTGGGGGTAGCTGTGGGGGGTATAGGGGATCTTCTTCTGGTCCAATACACGCATGACGTTGGTCTTTTCTTCCGACATAGGAATGCTCCTTTGCTGTTAAAAGGGTAATATTTTGGTTGGAAATAACATTGTGTATAGAATTGGGGGCGTCTGGAGACGGGGGAGGCGTTCAAAACCCGTTTCTTTTTCCCTGCTGGAAAAAGAACGGTTTTTGGAATCCA
>CAUBHZ010000047.1 GCA_958435885.1 uncultured Intestinimonas sp.
CGCGGCGGGCCTTTCCCGTGCTCGGCACAATATATGGAGGTCGGGAGGTTCGGCTCAACGGCGGCTCAATGCCGGCGGTCGCTGTGGAACATCTCTCTGACGGCGCGCCAGGGACTTCCCTTCCAGTAGTTCTTCCGCGCACCCAGGGAGTACAGATCCTTGTGTACCAGCTGCTCCTCGCGGTCCTCAATCCTACGCATCATGTTTTTCATCGTTCTCTACTCCTTTCCGGGCAACTGTCTCTTGCCTTCCTTGTGACCTTATTATACAATGGCATCAGGCATTACGCAAACGACTCTTTGTCATGCCTCGCATTCCAAAACAGAATGGATGGTGCCGATGGAAACGGGAAAATATCGTGCCCTGCTGCGGACGGCGGAGCTGGGCAGCATCACCCGGGCGGCGGAGGACCTGGGCTACACCCAGAGCGCGGTGAGCCGCATCATCTCCGACCTGGAACAGGAGTGGGGGGTGGCCCTGCTCATCCGGGGACGGTCAGGGGTCACCCTCACCGCCGCCGGCGAGGCCCTGCTGCCCGGCCTGCGGGCGGTGTGCAATGCGGAACGGGAGCTCCAGGAGGAGGTGGCCGAGCTCCACGGCCTCACCCGGGGCACCATCCGGGTGGGCACCTTCAACAGCATCTCGGTCCACTGGCTGCCCCGGCTCATGAAGACCTTTCTGGAAAAATACCCCGCCATCCGCTTCGAGATCCTCACCCACATCGAGTACCGGGAGATCGAGGACTGGGTGGCCTCGGGCCACGTGGACTGCGGCTTCATTTCCCTGCCCTGCGCCCTGGAGCTGGACACCGTCTTCCTCCGCCGGGACCGGCACATGGCGGTGCTGCCCGCCGACCACCCCCTGGCCGGGGCGGAGAGCTACCCCCTGGACCGGTTCGCCCAGGACCCCTACATCAAGCTGGAGGACGACCGGGATCGGGAGGTCATCCAGATCTTTGAGCACTGCGGCGTGAAGCCCAACCTCCAATACCTGGTCAACGACGACTACGCCGCCATCTCCATGGTGGAGAGCGGCCTGGGGGTGAGTGTGCTCACCGAGCTGGTCCTCCGGCGCACCCCCTATCATGTGGCGGTCAAGCCCCTGGACCCGCCCCAGTTCCGGGACATCGGACTGGCCGTCCGGGACCGGGCAGCCGCCTCCCCCGCCACCGCCCGGTTCCTCGCCCACGTGGTGGAGACCCTGGCCGCAGGAGAGATTTGACAGGAAGGCGACCTTGTTATATGATGATAAGAACTGTGCAAAGGAGATGTTTTCATGACCATTGATTATAAGACCAAGGGCACCTGCTCCAGCCGCATGCTCATCGACGTGGAGGACGGCGTGGTGAAGTCCCTCCAGGTGACCGGCGGCTGCAACGGCAACCTCCAGGGCCTCTCCCAGCTGGTGGCCGGCATGAAAGTGGAGGACGTCATTTCCCGGCTGGAGGGCATCCGCTGCGGCCTCAAGCCCACCTCCTGCCCCGACCAGCTGGCCCAGGCCCTCAAGCAGAGCCTTTGAGCCTTCCGACAAGACCGCCTTTCGGCGGTCTTTTTCTTTGCCCGCACCGCAAAACACTATGCAGCCGGAATATTGGTTTGACCTTCCATTTGTGATAGGCTTTAGACAGCAAGTCTGTGGCCATTTCCACAAAAAGGAGGAGTCCAAACCGTGAAAAAACGCATCCTGTCCCTGGTGCTCACCGGCGCCCTGTGCCTGAGCACCGCCGCCCCCGCCCTGGCCGCCGGACTGGACAATTTTGGTAAGGTCAACACCTACACCGCCGGGCAGTTCACCGATATCCCCGCCGACGCCTGGTTCACCCCCAACGTCCAGGCCGCCTATGAGCTGGACCTCATGACCGGCAGCAGCGCCACCACCTTCAACCCCAACGGCAACCTGACCATCGCCGAGGCCCTGGTCCTGGCCTGCCGCCTCCACAGCACCTACGTGGGGGACGGGGAGACCTTCGCCGTTGACGGCGGCACCTGGTACCAGCCCTATGTGGACTACGCGGTGAAAAACGGCATCATCGCCGCCGACGCCTACACCGACTACACCGCCACCGCCACCCGGGCCCAGTTCGCCGCCATCCTGGCCGCCGCTCTCCCCGACGAGGCCCTGCCCGCCATCAACTCGGTGACCAAGCTCCCCGACCTGGACGCCAACGCCACCTACGCCGCCGCGGTATTAAAGCTCTACAACGCCGGTATCCTCACCGGCAGCGACGCCGCCGGGTCCTTCAAGCCCACCAGCACCATTCAGCGCTCCGAGGTGGCCACCATCGTCACCCGTATGGCCGACAAGAGCCTGCGCAAGACCTTCACCCTCTCCGAGGCAGCCAGTACCCCCAGCGTCTCCTCCTCCACCAGGAAGTTTGACGGCATGCTCACCGCCGACGACCTCCAGGGCGTGTGGTACGCCCACCGGGACCCTTCCACCACCAGCATCGTCTCCAGCTTCCAGTTCGACAACGAGGAGGAGTGGACCTTCAACGGAGATCAATTTATTTATGCGGTCCACCGTCTGAAGAACGACACCTACTACTACCTCACCGGCACCTTTACCATGACCTCCGCCCCCTATAACGGCGACCCCAATATCTGCTCGGTGACGTTGAACCTCAAATTCGGCGACTGCTATATGAACGACAACAGCGGCGAGCCGTTCTATCTCAACGATGTCTATTCCAACACCACCTCCACCCGCACCCTCAACGCCAATCTCACCTTCCCCTATGACTGCTTCGTCTACGATGGCAGCACCTTCACCCGGGCGGATGCCCAGACGATCTATCCCGCCTATGTGACGGTCTTCAACGAGCTGGGCGTCCGGGAGCCGGAGCCCGACATGCCCGACACCGACTACGTCCTCTATGACGGCCTGCCCGTCCCCGACTTCGGCGCTCTCTACGGCGTCTCCCCGAAGGAAGAGGAGGAGAGCGACATCCGCCTGCCCGGCGAGTGGCAGGCCACCATCGACGCCGCTGAGGCCCTTACCGCCGACATGATCACCTTCGAGTACAGCGCCAAGGAGGTCCAGGAGACCGCCGACCTGCTCATGCCGCCCGCCACTGACCCCTTCTTCTTCACCGACTATGAGGCGGTACTGGAGGAGTGCGGCTTCAAGGGTGAGTACCGGAACACCTATGGCGGCAGGCAGTTCTTCTATGTGGGCTACGGCTATCTGGTCTCCTACGACGTGATCCACATCCCGGAGAATTACCACACCTTCGACCTGCCCCAGCGGTATAACAGCGACACCATCGTCATTCGCATCCAGCCCGACTGATCCCCGCCGAAATCAAACAGCCCCTCCGGCATTGGCCGGAGGGGCTGTTTGTCTTTTTTTCTTTTATCTTCTTCTGCGGCGGCCGCTGTAATGGCTGCCCCGGTAGGCCCGGCGATGGCTGCCGTAGCGGCGGCGGCGTCCGAAGAGGAGCCAGCGCAGCAGCAGCACCACGATGAGCACTGCCAGCACGATGAGCACCACCCGCACCCAGAGCTGGCTGAAGAAGGTCTGGATCTGATCCAGGCGGTAGAGGAGCTCGGAGCGGGACACGTCGTCCACCGCCACCAGGTCCAGCTGGCCGTACACCGTGTCCCCGTTGGAGACGGTGACGTGGCCCACCACCTGGCCCTTGGTCACCGGTGCGTCCAGGCTCTCGCTGTCATAGACGGGGGTGAGCTGGAAGTCGGCGGGGTCCAGGTCGTTGGGCAGGATGGCCTCCAGCTCGCCGGTGGCCTGGACGCCGATGCGGTCGGTCTCCCGGGAGAGGTTCACCGGGATGGTGCCGGCGAAGTAGGTGGAGTCCAGCAGCGTCTTGGTGGAAAAGCTGTTGAAGCCCCAGTCCAGCAGCCGGCTGGACTCGGAGAACTGGAGCCGGTTGGTGGAGCCGTCCTCGTTCTTGGGGTTCTCCGCCCCCAGCACCACGGCCACCAGGTTCACCCCGTCCTTGGTGGCGGAGGAGGCCAGGCAGTAGCCCGCCTCGGGGGTGGAGCCGGTCTTGATGCCGGTGGCGTACTGGTAGTAGTAGCCCGTGATCCGCCAGGTGGACACCAGGGCGTTGGTCTCGTGGAGCTCCCGGGCCTCGTGCATGTTGGTGGCCGGGACAGTGTAGCTCTTGGAGGTGACGATGGTGCGGAAGGTCTCGTGCTTCATGGCCTCCATGCACATGAGGGAGATGTCGTAGGCGGTGGTGTAGTGGTCCGGGTTGTGGTAGCCGTGGGTGTTGGCGAAGTGGGTGTCCTCCATGCCCAGCTCCTTGGCCCGCTGGTTCATCAGGTCCACAAAGTCGTCCACGCTGCCGCTGACCACCTGGGCCAGCACGTTGCAGGCCTCATTGGCCGAGGCGATGAGGGCGCAGTAGAGCACGTCCCGGAGGGTGAGCTGCTCCCCGGGCTTGATGTCCTGGGTGGAGCTGCCGTCTCCCACCTCCCGGTTCACCTCGTCCCCCACGGTGATGACCTGGTCCAGGGAGAGCTCCCCCCGGTCGATGGCCTCGATGGCCAGCAGGGTGGTCATCACCTTGGTGATGCTGGCGGGATAGCGCTGCTCATGGGCGTTCTGCTCGTAGAGCACGGTGCCGGTGTCGGCATCCACCAGGATGGCGGCGGCGGCCTCGATGTGCATGTCGCTGAGGAGCTGGCTCTCCACCGGCTTCTTCTCCTCCACCACCGGTCCCGGCGGCGTGGTCTCCGGCGTCTCGGTGGCCGCCGGGGTCTCCGTCTCCGGCGCCGCGGAGGAGGCCAGGGCCCAGGGGGTGGTCAGGGAGAGGCTCAGACTCAGAGCCAGAAGGAGGGAGAGCAGACTGCGTCGATATTTTTTCATGGGAAACTCCTAGCAAATATGTTATAATCGTTTTTGTGACCCACTTGTGCCACAGCGTCTTTGGCACATATTATATCAGACCCGACCGCCGGGTGCAATCGGTTGGAGGTGGGTAGACATAAAAATTTCCAGACTGGAACTGGTGCTGCTGGCCGTCACCGCCGCCTTCCTGCTCCTGGCGGCGGGCTACTTCCTGGGCGCCCGCAGCGGTACGGAGCCCTACCGGGTGGAGGCCCTGCCCCCGGCGGCGGAGACCGGCGCCCCGGCGCAGCCCCCGGAGACGGCGGCGCCCGCTGTCACCGGGACGGTCTCTCCGGAAACGGAGGCGTCCGTTCCCGCCGAAACGGCGGCCGCGCCGGACAAGGTGAACATCAACACCGCCTCCGCCGAGGAGCTGGAGACCCTGCCCGGCATCGGGGAGAAGCGGGCCGCCGACATCATTGCCGACCGGGAGGCCAACGGTCCCTTCCGCCTCCCGGAGGACCTGACCCGGGTATCCGGCATCGGCGAGGGCATTCTGGAGGGGCTCATCGATTACATCACGGTGGAGTGAGGCTCCGCCCGTCAATAGGAGGAGAGTATGGCAAAGATCCTGGTGGTAGACGACGAAAAGGTGCTGGTCAAGGGCATCAAATTCAATCTGGAGAACGAGGGCTACCAGGTGGAGGTGGGCTACGACGGGGAACAGGCGGTGGAGCTGGCCCGGAACGGCGGCTTCGACCTCATCATCCTGGACCTGATGATGCCCAAGATCGACGGGCTCCAGGCCTGCATGCGCATCCGGGAGTTCTCCAACGTGCCCGTCATCATGCTCACCGCCCGCAGCGAGGACACCGACAAGATCATCGGCTTCGAGTGCGGCGCCGACGACTATGTGACCAAGCCCTTCAACATCCTGGAGCTCAAGGCCCGTATCCGGGCCATGCTCCGCCGCTCCGGCACCTCCGCCCAGAAGGAGAAGGCCTCCCGGCTCACCCAGGGCCACATCGTTCTGGACACCGACGAACGCTCCGCCTTCCGGGACGGCACCCCCGTGGACCTCACCGCCAAGGAGTTCGACCTCATGGAGCTCCTCATGCGCAACCCCGGCCGGGTATACTCCCGTGAAAACCTCCTCAACATCGTGTGGGGCTACGAGTACGCCGGAGAGTACCGCACCGTGGACGTCCACATCCGCCGGCTCCGGGAGAAGCTGGAGCTGGACCCGGCCAACCCCGAGTATATCCTCACCAAGTGGGGCGTGGGCTACTACCTGAAAAACAGCTGACCCCCAGGAGGTGAAAACCATGGCCCATACCCCCGGGGCGGAGAAGATCCCCTTCCGCCGCTCCATCCAGCTCAAGTTCGCCCTCACCTACATCATCATCATCGCGGCGGTGCTCATATTGCTCAACACCTACCCGGTGCTGGTCTCCCAGGACCTGGTCTTCCGGTCCAAGACCAGCCTTTTGCAGTCCCAGGCCTCGGTCATCGCCGACACCATCGCCCGCACCGAGTCCCTCACCAGCGAGGCCGTCCGGGACTACGTGGAGCCCCTGGGCTACACCGGCCAGTTCCGGGTGCTGGTCACCGACGAGTTCGGCCTCATCCTCTACGACAGCGACGAGCTCCGCTTCACCGAGGGGCGCTACGCCATGCTCAGCGAGGTGGTCACCGCCCTCAAGGGCTACGACGTGGCCACCTGCTCCTACCAGGACGGCGCCTTCCACAGCCGGGCCGCCGTCCCCGTCATCTACCGGGACATGACCATCGGCTGTGTCTACCTCTATGAGCGGGACGCCGACCAGGGCGGCCTGCTCACCGACATCCAGAACAACCTGCGCTCCATCTCCCTGGTCATCTGCGTGGTGGTGCTCATCATGAGCGTGGTCTTTTCCAAGGCCCTCACCCGGCGCATCGGCGACCTGCTCCGGGCCATCCGCATCGTCCGGGAGGGCGAGTACAGCCACCGGGTGAGCATCCGGGGCGGCGACGAGCTCAGCCAGCTGGCCGGGGAGTTCAACCAGCTCACCGACCGGCTCCAGACCACCGAGGAGGTCCGCCGCCGCTTCGTCTCCGACGCCTCCCACGAGCTCAAGACCCCCCTGGCCTCCATCCGTCTCCTCACCGACTCCATCCTCCAGACCGACGGCATGGACCCGGACACCGTGAAGGACTTCGTCTCCGACATCGGGGAGGAGGCCGAGCGCCTCACCCGCATCTCGGAAAAGCTCCTCACCCTCACCCGCATGGACAGCGCCGTCCCCGTGGAGCGGCTGCCGGTGGATGTGGCCGCCGTGGTGGAGAAGGTGGAGCACATGCTCCTCCCCCTGGCCCAGGAGCGGGACATCACCGTGGAGGCCGACCTCCAGTCCGGCTGCGTGGTCAAGGCCACCGAGGACGACCTCTATCAGATCGCCTTCAACCTCATGGAGAATGCCGTAAAATACAACGTGAGCGGCGGCCGGGTCATGGTGGGCCTGCGGTCCATGGGGGACCTGGTCCTCCTCACCGTGGAGGACACCGGCGTGGGCATCCCCGACGAGGACCTGCCCAAGATCTTCGACCGCTTTTACCGGGTGGACAAGGCCCGCTCCCGGGCCGCCGGCGGCACCGGCCTGGGCCTGTCCATCGTCCGGGACACCGCCCGGCAGCACGGCGGCGCCGTCACCGTCCGCCGCCGGGAGGAGGGAGGCACCTGCTTCCAGGTGGCCTTCCCCCGCTGGGACGAGGAAGGGGGCGACCTGCTGTGAGAGAACGCATCCTGAGCATGCTCTGTGCCCTGCTGCTCCTGGCCGGCTGCGCCCCGGCCGGGGACGGGGAGGGCGGCGCCTACGAGGTCTACTTTGCCGCCGCCCTGCCCGACAGCGGCGCCGACGACCCCGTCCAGGGTCCTGCCGTTCAATGGGAGACCCGCCGCCTCCCCCAGGACGCCGACGTCCTCAGCAGCCTGGTGGAGTGCCTCCTCTCCGGTCCCGTCAGCGACGGCCTGCGCTCCCCCTTCCCCGACGGGGTCTACCAGCGCTCCGCCCCTACCCTCACCGACGGGGTGTGCGAGGTGGACCTGTCCGAGCGCTACGGCGGCCTGTCCGGGGTGGATCTCACCATCGCCGACTACTGCATCGCCCTCACCCTGTGCCAGGTGGAGGGGGTGGAGGCCGTCTCCATCCTGGTGGAGGGGGAGCCCATCTCCTACCGGGACCACCAGCTCCTGCGGGAGAGCGACGCCGTCCTCTCCAGCGCCGAGGACGAGCCGGTCTACCTCTCCGCCGACCTCTATTACCTCCGGCAGGAGGGAGGGCTGGCGGTGGAGCACCGGGAGCTGCTGGTACCCAGCGGCTCCGCCCCGGAGGCCGTCCTCCTCCAGGCCCTGCTCTCCGGCCCCGAGCCCGAGGGCCTCAGCGCCCCCCTCACCGGTGAGGCCCGGGTCATCGACCTGTGGGTGGACGACGGCGGCATCTGCTATGTCAACTTTGACGCCGCCTTCCTCAGCCAGCAGCCCGCCTCGGCCAGCCAGGCCCGGCTCACCCTCTACGCCATCGTCAACACCCTCTGCCAGCTCCCCAACGTGGACGCCGTGGCCTTTCTGGTGGAGGGGGAGTCCATCGCCGACTACGGCGGCGTGGCCGCCGACGTGCCCCTGGAACCCAACCCCGACCTGGTGGTTTCCTGAATTTTGATTGACAAACGGCCGGGAAACGAGTAGTCTAAATTCAATTATTCTCCAGAAAGGAAGCATGTCCCATGTCCGACTACCGTCCCAGCACCAACTGCCTCCACGCCGGCTACGTCCCCGGCAACGGAGAGCCCCGCAACATCCCCATCGTCCAGTCCACCACCTTCCGCTACGCCACCGGCGAGGCCATGGGCGCCCTCTTCGACCTGGAGGCCTCCGGCTACTTCTACACCCGGCTCCAGAACCCCACCAGCGACGCCGTGGCCGCCAAGATCTGCGCCCTGGAGGGCGGCACCGCCGCCATGCTCACCTCCTCCGGCCAGGCGGCCAACTTCTTCGCCGTCTTCAACATCGCCTCCTGCGGAGACCACGTGGTGGCCTCCTCCGCCATCTACGGCGGCACCTTCAACCTCTTTGCCGTCACCATGAAGCGCATGGGGGTGGACTTCACCTTCGTGGAGCCCAACTGCTCCGACGCCGAGCTGGAGGCCGCCTTCCGGCCCAACACCAAGGCCGTCTTCGGCGAGACCATCGCCAACCCCGCCCTCACCGTGCTGGACATTGAGCGCTTCGCCAAGGCCGCCCACGCCCACGGGGTGCCCCTCATCGTGGACAACACCTTCCCCACCCCCATCAACTGCCGCCCCTTCGAGCACGGCGCCGACATCGTGACCCACTCCACCACCAAGTACATGGACGGCCACGCCAACGCCGTGGGCGGCGCCATCGTGGACTCGGGTAAGTTCGACTGGACCGCCCACGCCGACAAGTTCCCCGGCCTCACCACCCCCGACGAGAGCTACCACGGCATCACCTACACCGAGAAGTTCGGCCTGGGCGGCGCCTACATCACCAAGGCCACCGCCCAGCTCATGCGGGACTTCGGCGCCATCCCCG
>CAUBHZ010000048.1 GCA_958435885.1 uncultured Intestinimonas sp.
CGCCGCACCGCACGGCGCCCTCCTTCCGGGCCACGTCCACGGTCATGGAGAAGAGGCGGTCGGTGGAGTCCACCTCACCGGTGAGGTAGGGGTGAACGCCCCAGGAGATGGCCAGCTGGCGGCGGGTCTGCTCGCTCTGGCACACGGCAACGATGGTGCAGGCGGGACGGTACCGGGAGATGACCTTGGCGGTGTGGCCAGACTTGGTGGCGGCCAGGATGGCTTTGGCGCCCAGGTCCATGGCGGTGAGGCAGCAGGAGTGGGTGATGGCGTCGTTGATGCTGGAGACGCCGGGGGTGAGGGAGTTCTCACGGAAGCGGCCCCAGTAGTCGATGGCGCCCTCGGCGGCCACGGCGGTATCCACCATGGTCTTCAGGGCCTCCACGGGGTACTTGCCGGAGGCGGTCTCACCGGAGAGCATGACGCAGGAGGTGCCGTCGAAGACGGCGTTGGCCACGTCGGAGACCTCGGCGCGGGTGGGCCGGGGGTTGCGGATCATGGAGTCCAGCATCTGGGTGGCGGTGATGACCGGCTTGCCCTGGCGGATGGTGGCCTTGATCATCTTCTTCTGGAGGATGGGCACCTCGTGGGCGGGGATCTCCACGCCCAGGTCGCCGCGGGCCACCATGATGCCGTCGGAGGCGGTGATGATCTCGTCCAGGTTGTTGACACCCTCCCGGTTCTCGATCTTGGCGATGATGCGGATGTGCTCTCCGCCGTACTCCTTCAGGCAGGCCCGGATGTCCTCCACGTCGGCGGCCTTCCGGACGAAGGAGGCGGCGATGAAGTCAAAGTCGTTCTCCACGGCGAACTTCAGGTCCTCCTTGTCCTTCTCGGTGAGGGAGGGCAGCTGGATGTGGACGTCGGGGATGTTGATGGACTTGTTGTTGGAGAGGGTGCCGCCGTTCTCCACCTCGCAGATGACCTTGCGGCCCTCCACCTTCTCCACCTTCAGCTCCACCAGACCGTCGTCCACCAGGATGCGGCAGCCGGGTCCCACCTCCTTGTGGAGGTTCTGATAGGTCACGGAAACCTGGGTCGCGTCGCCGGCCACCTCATCGGTATTCAGAACGAAGTGACCGCCCTTCTCCAGAGTCACAGGGCCGTTGGCAAAGGTCTTGATGCGGATCTCGGGACCCTTGGTGTCCAGCATGGTGGCCACCGGGTAGCCCAGGGTGTCCCGCACATGCTTGAGCATATTGAGCCGGGCCAGCTGCTCTTCATGGCTGCCGTGGGAGAAGTTGAAGCGGGCGCAGTTCATACCGCCCAGAATGAGAGCCTTCATCATCTCCTCGCTGTCCACAGCGGGACCCAGGGTGCAGATCACTTTCGTCTTTCTCATAAGGAATACCTCCTGATAGGTATTAAGGTTTGTTACGTATGAAAGTCTACTCGCTTATCATACTACATCCCTTCCCATTTTGGAAGTAAAATTTTTTAGAATTCTGCAAAAATGGACCTGCCAATTTGGTGAAAAATGACCGGAGGGGCGGGCAAAATCATCCGTCCCTCCGGTCATTTCAGCCTATGGACCTCTTTCTGCTCAGCCCGCCGCATCTATGGCGGCGGCGAAACAATTCAGGCCCTTCTGGGCGTCATTGAGTTTCGCGTAACGCCCCATAAGGGTAATAGATACGCTGTCCTTTACGTTCACCGCCTCCCGGAACGTGATCGCGTTGGCCCGGAGTCCGGCGCTGTAATAATCAAATCCGCTGAACACCGTCGTACTGACGGCAAGCTCGGGGAACGCATATTTGTCCAGGTAATGGTGGGAGGGGGAGGGGAGCTGGCCGATCTGCCGCAGATAGCCCTTGATCTGGTCCAGCATGTCAGCTGCCTCCGCACCGGGGAGGTCGGACGCATCCACCAGGGCCTGGCCCACCTCCGCCGCCTTCCAGTAGAGGGCGTAGGCCTGGTCCAGATAGGTCTGCATCTCCTGGAGCTGGGCCTGGGTGGCGGGGGTGTCGATGCTGATGAGTTCATCCTGATAGTGAGGGACCCCTGCCAGCTCGGGCACCCAGGTCACCACCTTGCCCATCCGCTCGCCCACGGACCGGAGGGGGAGATAGAGGGTGTCGTCCACAAAGAAGGGATAGAGGGCGGTTCCGCCGCTGGCAAAGGTCCAGGGCGTCCCGTCCACCGTCACGGTAAATTGGCGGAGCAGCCGGACGTCGGCTCCCTGAGAAAAATAGCGGTCCAGCACGGCGAAATCCGCCTCGTTTGACGGCACTGTGCTGTTGCTGAGCTTCGTCCGAACAAATGCCTCCTTGCCCGTGGCAAAAGCGGCCTTTCCAGTGGCTCGGTCCACCGAAAGCGTACAGCCCAGCCAGTCGGCGGCGGTGTTGGCGGGCATGTAGATGGTCCCGTTGTAAGAAAACAGGTATGTTGTTTTACCCTCCGCATTGGCGAACTCAGCGTCCTGGCCGTCCACATAAACATTTTGCATATAAGCCGTGACATGGGTTGCAACCGGTGCGGCGGCACACAGGTTAACCGCCGAAAGCAGGACCAGCAGCACCGCCATGGCCAGGGGGATGCTCTTCTTTACGATCCGTTCCATATGGATACTCCTTTCCCGTCTCACAAGTTCCTTCACCGGACGGGCGTCAGAACGCCGTTCTGCGGCTTTTTCCAAAACCATTTCCACCACAAAATCCCGCCCGGACAAAAGCCCACTCACAGGCCGAAGGACCATTCCATCACGGTCTCTCCTATCTTTCTCGGTGTCTCCAGCCTGTGGCTCTCCCAGCCGAAGCCGCCCGGGCGCTCCACCTGCTCCCAGTAGCTTACCCGCTCCAGATCCAGGGCGTGATAGACCATGAGGGCGGCGTGTTCCCGGTCCAGAGGCTCGTCCTCCGCCCCTTCCGCCTGGCCCTCATAGAGGCCCAGCTCCTCCGCCTTCTCGTCCACGGCCTTTGCCCAGCCCGCGCCGGTAAAACCCGCCGCCTCAGGATCGTAGCCCGCCATTGCCAGGAGCATTTTGGCCGCCTCCCGGCCGGTCACCGTCCCGTCGGGGTCAAAGGTGCCGTCCGCCCTGCCATTGGCGATCTCCAGCGCATGGCAGTATTCGATCAAATATCTGGCCCAGTGGCCGGAGACGTCGGAGAAGGAGAAATTGGTCAGGGGACGGTTCGGGTCCTCCAGCCGGGGCATTTTGCCGCCGTTGAGGATGACGCAGATGATCTTGCACATCTCCGCCCGGGTGACTGCCCCCTTGGGATCGAAGCTCCCGTCCTCCTTTCCCTCCAGGACGCCCAGGTCCACCAGGGTGTTCACCGCCTCGGTCTCCCGGATCTGTCCGGCGTCGGTAAAGGCCGCCGCGGCGCAGAGGTTGAAGAGCATGAGTCCCAGCAGCAGGGCGGCCAGCAGCCGCATGCGGTTGCCTTTGTTTTCCCGATGCATCATGATGTGATCGCTCCTTTCTATCCTTCAACTGTCATGGTCTCACCGCAGAAGGTGACGCTCTCCACCTGGTCCAGCTCCACCGGCTCCTCCAGCTCCCAGACCAGCTGTTCCTTGGAAATGGCCAGGCCGTTCTCCCATGTCTGGGCGGCCCGCACCCCGCTGCGGACCCCGGCCTGCGTGCCGTCCCAGAGCGTCACCACCGGCTTTTCCAGCGTTTCCAGCCGGGTGGTGCCGCCCCAGCCCGTACAGGCCACAGAGACGCTGAGTGTGGAGAGCGAAACGCCCTCGATGTCGGTCTCCAGCCCGTCCGCCCCGGTGACCGTACCGCCAGGCCAGGCCAGCTCCAGCGAATCCACCGGCTCCAGGGGCACCTGGAGCGCCCAGTTCCCCGACACGGCGCCGCCCTGGGTGGAATAGTCCCCGTTGAAGAAGAAGATCTGGCTGTTCAAAAGGTCCTCCCGGGCCGGGCAGCCCGCCGGGAAGGCATAGTCCACGCCGTCGGAAAAGGCGGCCATACACTCCATTTCATAGATATCAAAGGGGGGACGCTGGAGCAGGAGCAGGGTGACGTCCTCCCGCCACTGGAAACGAACGTGGAGCCGGCCATCCTCGGCATAGCCCATGGAGGAGATCCAGATGCCCGGCTCTTCCCCCTCCGGCAGGGGACATCTTTCCCAGTCCATCTCCATCCGGTTCTGCTCCGGGAGGAGATACCGCTTCCCGTCCTCCCCCACGGCGCTCTCCAGCAGGCCGTCCGGCACCGCCTCCGCCAGCCGCTCCATGTTGAAGTCCACAAAGAAACCCTGGTGGCCGGGGACGATCTCCCGGGCGGAGAGCCGCAGCGTCTCCGCCTGGGTCTGGCGGTAGAAGGTCCGGCTGAAGAGTAAGGTACCGGACTCCGGGTCATACGCCGCCATCCCTCCGATGACGCCCGGGATGATCTCCCCGTCCAGCTCAGCACTCTGGGCGTTGGCGCTCAGGTCCAGCTCCGCCCCCTGGCGGAGGCGGTCCCCCTCCAGGTCCCGGAGGGTGAGGTAGACCCGGATCACGTTCCGATCGGCCAGGGCGGCGGCCACCCCCAGCTCGAAGCCCTGGTCGGTCACCGTCACCTGGGGCCGGGTGGCGTAGGACGCCCGCGCGCCCAGGTGGGCCTGGATGGCCTCCCAGATGGCCGGTCCGGCGGCCAGGGCGGCGGTGAGCAGCGCGGCGCAGACGGCCACGGCCACGATGGCCCTTTTGAAGCCGGAGCGGCGGGGCGGCGCTTCCATCCGCCGCCGGACGGCCCGCTCCATCTCCGGGGTAAAGCGCACCTGGCTGAGGGCCAGATCCAGGCGCGCGCCAACATCAGCCCTCCTCATCGTACCACTCCTTCAGCATGGGCTTGAGCCGTTCTCTGGCCCGTTTGAGGCGCACGGAGACCGTTCCCTGGGGGACGCCCAGCATCTGGGCGATCTCCCCGGTGGAGCAGTCCCGGTAATAGTAGAGCACCACCACCTGGCGGTATTTGGGAGGCAGGGCCAGCACCGCCCGCACCACCGTGTCGTCGGGGGTCTCCGTCTCCCCGGCGGGACACCCCTCCAAAAAGGACAGGTCCACCCGCCGCCGGTTCCAGGGGGAGCGCAGCAGGTTGCGGCAGACGTTGGCGGCGATAGCGGTGAGCCAGGTCTTTTCCGACGCCTCCGCCCGGAAGCCGCCATAGCTCTGCCAGGCCCGGACGAAGGTCTCCTGGGCGGCGTCCTCGGCCAGGGACAGGTCCCCCAGCATCAGCAGGCACTGGCGCAGGATGCCGTCGCCGTACTCCGCCATCAGCCGCCCGATCTCCTCCCGGGCGTCGGTCTCCCGCAGGGCACGGTCCATGGTCCTCATCTCCTTTCACCCTTATAGACACCTGAGCGGGGACATTCGTTTCACTTTTTCAAAAAAAGATGGACGCTTTTCGCGTCCATCTCAGAAGTGTTTCTATTCTGTATGCAAAAGGACGGTCCGTCAGCCGGTTTCCACGCCGTTGGCCTCGGGGTCCACATCGTTGAGGTTGCTCCCGTCCCAGTTTTCGCTGTGGAAGACCTCCACGGTCAGGGAGGTGAGGCAGAGGGCGGAGCCGGAGCGGTTCTCCAGGAAGAACTGGTAGGTGCCGCTTTCGGGGATGCGGAAGCTCACGGCGGTGTCACCCAGCACATAGGTATCCACGGCGTCGGTGAGCTGGCCGTTGTGGAGGTAGCCCACCTTGACACTCTGGCCGAAGGGATAGTTGGCGCTCTCCACGGCGCCGACACGCAGGAGCACCTGGTCGCCCTTGGAGAGGGTCCAGCTTCCGCCGTTGTTGGTCAGGGTCTCCATGGTCAGATGCCGGAGGGTATGGGGGGCGGCGCTGTCGTTCACCAGGGCCACGTCACCCTGCTCATAGCGCCCGAACTCGTTTTTCGTCCGGCTCTCGCCGCCGGAGCCCTCCAGGGAATCGGTGCGGGTGTCCGCCGCCACGGGGGTGCTCTCCCCGGTGTAGAGGTCGATGCGGTACAGGCTCCCGTCCGGGCCGTAGGCGTTCAGCAGCCCGTCGTAGCGCACGTCCTCCAGGTAGGTGAGCTCAGAGGCGGGGAGGGGGATGGTCCGTGCGCCGCCCTGGGCGTAGGCGATGCAGAGGGCGGGGGCGCCGTTTCTGGTGCCATAGAGGATGGTCCCCGCCGACGCCGTCTTTTCCGCCGCCACGGACTGGAAGGAGGTCCGCAGGCGGGCAGTCTCGGCCTCATAGGTCAGCAGGGGTGCCGCCCCTCCAGCCCGGTCGTAGAGGGACAGGGCGTCGGTGAGGCAGTCCCGGCGGGTGTAGGTCCCGGCGGTCTGGCCCTCCGTACCGGCCTGGACCCCGCAGAGTGCGGCAGCCTTGCCCCAGACGGCGGAGGCGGCGGCGCTGCCGGCGGCGGCGTCCGGGGAGAAGGTGCCGTTCCCGGTGCCGCTGGTCAGACCCAGGGCCAGGGCCCAGTGGGCGGCGGCGCTGGCGGTGTCGGAAAAGGCGTCCGCCCGGTAGGCGGTGGAGGCGGCGGAGGCCGGACGGACCTGGGCGCAGTCGGCCAGGAAGTTCTCCAGATCGGAGCCGTAGCAGGCCGCCGCCACGGTGAGGGCGGTCTCCACCAGCTCCAGACGGGTGGCGGGCCGGTCCAGATTCTCCCCCATGCCCTCGGCCGCCAGCCCCAGGCGCAGGGCCTCCCGGACCGGATAGTCGGCCACGGCCTGGAGGTAGGCCGCCGGCTCCGCCGCATCGGGGGCGTTGGGGGCATAGGTCAGGGCGCCCGCCGGCAGGGCGCAGGAGAGCAGGACCAGGGCGGACAGCGCGCCGATACACAGTTTTTTCATTTGATTCACCTCATGTCAGATCACGCGCTGCCCGCTTTCCACCGGGCGACGCAGCGAATTGTTTTTTGAACGCCTGTTGTCAGCCTCTGGAGATATCCCAACCAGCACTGCTGATGTACAGGTCTCTGCCGGAGATATTCTTTAAAATGAAGTAGTACTCGCCGGACTCGGTGACCTCCAGGGTGGCGCTGTGGGTAGTCTTAGAGGCGCTGGTGCGCATGATCCGGTGGTAGGAGCCACCGTCCATCTCATAGCCGATCTCCAGAGGTGCGGCGGAAGTTAGGGTGAAAGTCGCGCGGGCCACCTCGCCCTCCTCCAAGTAGATAGGGTCGCCGTTGTTCTCGCCAAACCGAGCAATGCTGTCCGCCGGGAAGTAGGCGTCGCGGGTCCGGATGGGATTCCCCTCGGCATCAAAGTAGCACACGGACATTTCGTGGGTTTCGCCGTTTCGGGTGTAAGTAAAACGGCTACCAGCAGCCAGGGCGGGGGCCATGCAGGAAAGCGCCATCATCAGGGCCAGAGACAGAGCAAGGATCTTTTTTGTCGCTTTCATGAACGGTACATCCTTTCTATTTTTATAATTTTGATGTGTATGTCTGAGTCCTTCTGCGCAAAGTTGGACTGCGGACAGGATATTTCAGTGATGCTCCTTGCCCATGGGCTCCATCTCCTTTCACATCCACCCCGGGGACCTCTGTTTAATCCTACCATACCACTTTACTAAATATTTGTCAATAACAATCATATTTACAAAAATGATATTATCTGATAAACTAATTTTATCCTAGGAGAAAGGCGCGTCATGATGCCGAAGAACTCTGAGAAAACCACAAAGAGCGGCACCACCGCCAGTATCAACGACTCCCTCAAGAAGGCGACGACGGAGATGCTGGTCCTGTTCGTGCTGCGTCAAAAGTCCATGTATACCTACGAGATGATGAGCGCTATTGAGTCCCTCAGCGAGGGACGGCTGAGCTTCAACACCCTCTACCAGGCTATCTACCGCCTGCGAGACCACGGCTACATCCAAGAGTCGGAAAAGGTCCTGTCCCAAGACAACCGGGTGCGGATCTATTTCTCCATCACCGAGGAGGGGCGGGTCTACCTGGAGGCGCTGCGGCGGGAGTATCAGAGCTTTATCGACGCCGTGGCTCTGATTTTCTCCAAGGACGGCAGTCTGAAGGGAGGGAATGCCGATGACCAGTGAGTGGAAAACCTATGCCAGAGCCCTGTCCCGGCAGCTCCAGTGTCCCAGAGCCAAGAAACAGTCCCTGCTGGAGGACACCCGGAGACTGGCTGAGGACTATCTGGCCGAGAATCCCGGCGGGGGCTACGACGGCCTCACCGCCTTTCTGGGCTCTCCCGAGGAATTGGCCCGGTCTTATCAGGACTCTATGGGGCCTGAGGCGGCAAAGGTCTATCGGAAACACCGGCGGTTGGCGCTGCTCCTGCTGTGTGCTGCCGCTGCGGCGGTCATTGTCGGCTTAGTCTTGTACTGCACCTATTTGCAAAATAAGCAACTTGATGTAAAAATTACAGAAGAAAAAACGATCATCATCTATGAGACAGAAGAAGGAGAGGACCAGAACCCATGAAAAAAAACATTCCCATGCTGACCGCCTTTGTCCTCATAATGTCTTTGTTTCTGAGCTCCACCTGCTCTGCCCAGGAGCGCACTGTTACCAGAATTCAGGACCTGGGGAATGGCATCACGGTGGAGACTGTCATTACCGTAGAAGATTCCCTTTCTCGAAGCTCTACAAAGAGAGCCTCCTCTACCAGTACCTTCAAAAACAAAGGTGAGGAGATCGCCACCGTAACCCTCACCGCCACCTTCGGATACGATGGCTCCGATGCTTGGGTAGTTAGTTCTTCCGGCTCCCACACCGTAGAGCCCGGCTGGTCCTACAGCGGGGAGCGGATCTCCGACTCCGGCGGCACCGCCACGCTGACCGCTACCATCAAAAGCACCAAGGGATTGGGGCAGTTCCCTGTTGACATCAGCCTCACCTGTTCCAAGAACGGCGACATCTCCTGACCCCTGTTTCTCTTTACAGCACCGGTTGCCGTGCTCCTTCCCACGCGGTGCCGTGCTCCATAAACCGAAAGCGGCCCATGGTCTCAAAAGACCATGGGCCGCTTGGCTTGTTAAACGCAATGTCCAGTAAGGCGATGATCGGCTCTTGCTAAAGGACCTTGCACTTATCGGAACTTCTCGACATACCGGAGCGCCCCGGGTCAATCGCGGCCCGGGGCGTACGCCCTCAATCCTCCTGTTTCTCCGGCAGCTTGGACACCAGCGCCCAGTCCACCCGGCGGTCGGCGATGGACTCCACCTGGATGTGGAGGCCGTGGGTGTCCACCTCCACCTGGCAGGGTCCGTCCTCCGGGATCACCGGCAGCTGGTCAAAGACCAGGCCACCCAGGGTCTCCGACTCCTCGTCCTCGGGAAACTCCATGTCCAGGGCGGCGGCCACCTCGTCCAGCTCCGCCGAGCCGGAGATCCGCCACAGGTTGGGTCCCTGCTGGATGATCTCCTGGTCCTCCTGCCGGTCGAACTCGTCGTAGATATTGCCCACGATCTCCTCCAGCAGGTCCTCCATGGTCACCAGACCCGAGGTGCCG
>CAUBHZ010000049.1 GCA_958435885.1 uncultured Intestinimonas sp.
GATGAGGGCGTTGTAGGCGTTGACGGCCTTCTCGGCGTCGCCCTCGTCGTCCTGGAAGTCCAGCTCGAACTGGAGGCCGCCCAGGGCGTTGATCTCCTCAACGGCCACCTCGGCGCCCTGCTTGGTGGCAAGGCCGTACACGGCGGCGGAGCCGGTCAGGGGGCCGATGCCGCCGATCTTGATGGTGCCGGCGGCGGTGGAGCCGGTCTCGGCGGGAGTGGTCTCAGCGGAGCCGGTCTCGGCAGGGGCGGGGGTGCTGTTGCTGCCGCCGCCGCAGCCGGCCAGCAGGCCGAGGCCCAGCGCGCCAGCCAGAGCAAGAGACAAAGCGCGATTCATTTTCATTGTAAAAACCTCCTTTAGGTTGTTGACAATTATAAGCCTGTGCCCTGTAAATTGTCAACCGTCGTTTTGACTAACCACGGGAGGAAAATGTGTCCAAATTATGAATATAAGCTACAATGTCCGCCCTCAGAGGAAGCCGCCATCCACCCCGATCACCTGTCCGGTGAGGAAGGAGGCCTCCGGGGAGGCCAGAAAGAGGAGGGTGTTGGCCACGTCCTCCGGGGTGCCCAGGCGGCCCAGAGGGGTCTCCCCGGCCAGCTCAGCCAGGGTCTCGGAGCCCAGGTGGGCATTCATTTTGGTGTCGATGACCCCCGGCGCTACACAGTTCACGGTGATGCCGGAGGGTCCCAGCTCCTTTGCCAGGGCCTGGGTGAGGCCGATGACGCCGGCCTTTGCGGCGGAATAGGCCGCCTCGCAGGAGGCGCCCGACCGGCCCCACATGGAGGAGACGGTGAGGATGCGCCCGGTCTTCCGGGACACCATGTGGCGGTACACCGCCCGGCAGCAGTAGAAGACGCCGTCCAGGTCGGCGCCCATGAGTGTCCGCCAGTCCCGGTCGCTCATGTCGCACAGAAGACCGGTCCAGGAGAGGCCGGCATTACATATCAGAATGTCAAGTTGACAAAAATTCTCCAACACATTGTCAACCATAGCCCGGACCTGCCCGGGGTCGGAGACGTCGGCCCGGACGGCCATGGCGGTGTGGCCGGCGGCGGTGAGCTCGGCTGTGAGAGCCAGGGCGGCGGCTTCGGAGGTGTGGTAGTGGACGGCCACGGCGTAGCCGGCGGCGGCGAAGGCCCGGGCGGCGGCGGCGCCGATGCCCTGGCTGGCCCCGGTGATGAGGACGGTTTTCTGTTCCATGGGAGGGCTCCTTTCCCGGCGCAGGCCGGAGGTGTGGGACCAGTATAGCAGATGCAGCGCCCTTTGGAAAGGCGGCTCCACCCCGGCCTGACCGGGACTTGACCGGGTATTTTCATAGAATATACAAATTACACGGAAATTTAACATACAATAGCAGCAATATTACCAAAGATGGGATTGTAAGGGGCATGAAACTCTGGTAGAATAAAAAAGGAGCCACGATGTGGACAGATAAGATGCGAACAGCGCCCTGCGGCCGCCGGCCGCGCCTGGGAGGGCGCCGGACGCTGAGCAAAAGCCGGACGGTAGGTCCGGCTTTCCTGTTCTGATGTGAGATCAGGTCCGGGAGGTGGAGGCCGAAAAAAGAACGGACGAAAGGATATGGCCGCGGGTCGCCGCGGCACGACGTAAGGAAGGATGGATGATCCAAGAATGAAACGAAGGTTCAGCAAGTTCCTCGCTGCTCTGTTGGCACTCACCATGCTCCTCTCCCTGCTGCCCACCGCGGTCTTCGCCGCCGGGGAGACGGGGACCTATTCCAAAGTTACCGAAGATCAAGCTGACTGGACCGGCGAATATTTGCTGGTCTATGAGGGCGGCGCCACTCCGTACGTGTTCAATGGCAGCCTATCCAAGCTGGATGCTGTCAATAATTATGTGGAAATCCCTTTAGAGGGAGAGTCTATCGTTGCGCAACGTGATTATGCTGTTACGGTAGAATCTGTGGAAGGCGGTTACGTAATCAAAACCGCCAACGGCAACTACATCTATACACCTTCCGAAAGTAATACACTAACTACCTCAGCCAATCAAGAGACCGCAGCACAATACCCTATTACGTTTTCGGTTGCATCTGATGGCATCGATATTGTTCTCAGCTCCGGACCTCACATGCGGTTCAACGCCAATGGAGATCAGATGCGGTTCCGGTACTATAAGTCCACAACTTATGCCAATCAACAACCTGTAACCCTCTACAAACTGGAGGGTGAAGGCGGAGGCGGAACCGTCACACCTCCCGAGGAGCCCGATACCGTCACCATCGAGGACGCCCTGTCCGCTGAGACCGGAACCGATAATCTGTCGGTCTAGGGTGTGGTCACCCTCATCGATGGCAAGAACGTCTATCTCCAGGACAGCACCGGCGGCATTTGCGCTTATCTGTCTGCCAATCCCACCGACCTGTCTTTGGGTGACACCATTATCGCCACCGGCAAGCGGGATACCTTCAACGGTCTGCCCGAGCTGGCCAGCGCCACCTATGAAGTCTCCTCCGGGCTGACCCTGACCCCGGCGGTCAAAACCATCGGGGAGCTGACCACCGCCGATATCTGCACCTATGTGACCCTCCGCAACGTGGAGGTTACTGACGTGTACGACAAGGACGGCGAGTATTCCAGCCCCAACATCACTGTCACCGACGGCACCAACTCCATCCAGCTCTACAAGGCTGTGGTGGGCGAGAAGAACGAGGACGGCACCTGGCCCGTAAAGGAGGGCGACGTCATCACCATCACCGGCGCGGTGGGTGTGTACAACAGCACCCTCCAACTGCGCAACACCCTGACCAGCGAGATTGACCTGGACGGCACCCCTGCTGGTCCCATTGCGGACGGCGACCAGGTGGTCATCTACAACCCCGCCTACAACAAGGCCCTGTCCGCCGATTACAGCGGCTTCTATAACAAAGGCACCGATATTTCCGTGGCCGACGGCATTGTGAGAGGCTTCACCACCAATGACGTGTGGACCGTCGCCGACAACGGCGACGGCACCTGGTCCTTCTCCTACGACGGCCAGAACATCGGCATGGGCGATTCCTTCTCCAGCATGCCTCTGGGTGAGAAGAACGACAAGTGGATGCTGGAGGCCGCTGGAAACGGTCTTTACTATATCAAGAACACCGTCCGCAACGCCTATATGGAGTGGTATGTCGAGAAGAACAACTGGAGTTCCTACGGCAAAATCTCCACGGGCAGTGAGGGCATGTTTGCCCTGGCCTTCTACAAGGTCACCGGCGAGATCCCCGAGGAGCCTAGCGGCGACCTGCCTGAGGTAGGCGCTCAGGTCGTGCTCTACAACCTCTCTGCCCAGGGCGTGCTTTCCGGCTCCGATGGCAATGAGACCAGCCCCTCCATCAACAACTCCGCCGCCACCGTCACCGACGGCGCGGCCACCCCTGCCAACGGTGCCCGGGTGTTCACCGTGGAGAAAAACGGCGAGTATTTCCGCTTCAAGACAGAACATGACGGCTACCTCTGTTCCAACGGTACCGGAAATAACGCCTTCTATTCCAAGAATGCCACCAATGATGCCGACTGGACTCTCACCGCCGGAAAGGAGGGTGGCTGGAATCTGGAGAGCCGCACCGCCAAATTCAACGGGCAGCATTCCCAGTATCTGGAGTACTATGGCGGTTCCTACAAGACCTACAGTATGTACAATGTCACCGATTACGACATCTATGAGTTCTTCTTCTACCCCGTGGCGGAGAGCGTCACCGTCACCGACGGTGTGGTCAACATCCCCACAGTCAATTTCGGCACCCTGTCCGACGCCTACGTGGGCCGGGCCTACACCGTGACCTTCACCGTGGACTCGGTGTTTGGCGTGGCTGAGGGCCTGACCGCCACCTACGGCGACACCACTGCCAAGCTGACCAATGAGAACGGCGCCTACTCCTTCACCATTCCCGGCTCTGCCATGATCGCCGGCGACCTGGCCATCACGGTCAGCGGCGCCGACACCAAGGACGTGCCCTTTAACGCCTCTGCGGAGATCACCGTGAAGGACGAGCCCTACATCCTGGAGGTGTTCCCCGCCGCCAGCGCCCAGACCGGCAACAACAAGACCCCCGAGATCGGGTTCACTTTTGGCAACGCCGGAGAGAATCCCACCGTTGCCATGACGGTCAACGGCACTTCGGTTGACCTGACTGTGGCCGATGGCAGGGCCTCCTACACCCCCGCCGAGCCCATGGCCGACGGCAAGGTGACCGTTACCGCCACCGTCACCCGGGCCGACAGTCAGAGCGCCACCAAGACCTGGACCTTCACCATCGGTACGGCAGAGTATCAGCTCTACTTCGGCCAGCTCCACTCCCACACCGGCGAGTACTCCGACGGCGCGGGCACCCTTCAGGAGGGGCTGGACTATGTGGCCAGGCTGCCCGAGAGCGCCAATGTGGACTTCGTGGCCTTCACCGACCACTCCAACTACTTTGACGGCTCCGGTACCGCCGCCAACCCCGAGGAAGCCCTCTACGACGTCGGCCAGATGACGGCGGAGAGCAAGGAAAAGTGGGACGCCTACAAGGGTGCTGTGGCCGCCTTCAACGCCAGCCAGTCCGACGTCGTGGCCCTGGCGGGCTTCGAGATGACCTGGTCCGGCGGCCCCGGCCACATCAACACCTTCAACACCCCCGGCATCGTCTCCCGCAACAACAGCACCCTGAACAACAAGACCGACGACGCGGGCATGAAGGCCTACTATAAACTGCTGAGCAACAACGAGTTGGCGGATTCCATCAGCCAGTTCAACCACCCCGGCACCACCTTCGGCAACTTCAGCGACTTCGGGTACTACGATCCCGTCATCGACACCCGGATGTACCTGGTGGAGGTGGGCAACGGCGAGGGCGCCATCGGCGCCGGCGGCTACTACCCCAGCTATGAGCAGTACATCATGGCCCTGGACAAGGGCTGGCACCTGGCTCCCACCAACAACCAGGACAACCACAAGGGCAAATGGGGCAACGCCAACGACGCCCGTGACGTCATCCTCACCGACGACTTCACCGAGGCGGGCATCTACGAGGCCATCCGGAACTACCGCGTCTACGCCACCGAGGACAAGAACCTGGAGATCAACTACACCCTCAACGGCGAGATGCTGGGCTCCACCATCAAAGAGGCCGAGATCGCCAACATCCAGGTGAGCGTCCATGACCCCGACGACTCCGACTCCATCTCCAAGGTGGAGGTGGTGGTCAACTCCGGCGCCGTGGCCTACACCTGGGACAATCCCACTGAGCTGGCATCCGGCGAGCTGAAGTGTTCCATCCCCGCCAATTACAGCTACTACTTCATCCGGGTCACCCAGGGCGACGGCGACCTGGCCGTCACCGCCCCCGTGTGGATCGGCGAAGTGGTGAAGCTGGGCGTCTCCTCCGTGGAGTGCGGTACCTCCACCCCTGTCACCGGCGAGGCGCTCACCCTCACCACCACCCTCTTCAACAGCGAGTCCAATCCCGCCACCGTGAAGTCCATCACCTACACCAGCGGCAGTGAGACCCTGGGCACCGACACCAAGGGCTATGAGCTGCCCGCCTCCGGCACTCTGGCTGTGGACTGGAAGTACACCCCCACCAGAGCCCGGGTGATGACGATTACCGTCACCGTGGTCCTGGAGGAGGACGGCATCGAGTACACCTACTCCAAGGACATTTCTCTGGACATCCTGGATGCCAGCAAGCTGGTGTACATCGGCATCGACGCCTCCCACTACAACGAGTATGTGGCGGGCAACTACAAGGACTCCATGGGCAACTTCGGCAATCTGGCCGCCGGCTACTCGGTGCGCACGGTGCAGCTGAACACCAGCGAGGACCTGATCGCCGCCTGTGAGAACGAGAGCGGCAAGTACAAGGCCATCTTCCTCACCGCGCCCTCTCGCCGGAACGGCGATGCCCTGCGTGATCCCTATGTTTGCTACTCCGATGAGGAAATCGAGGCCCTGAAGGCCTTCAACGCCGCCGGCGGCGTGCTGGTGCTGGCCGGCTGGTCCGACTACTATGAGAGCTATGAGGACTTCCCCGAGACCGACCACATGGCCGCCCAGCAGAACACGGTCCTGGCGGCCCTGGGCTCCTCCCTGCGCATCGGCGACGACGCCACCAACGATAACGAGCTCAACGGCGGCCAGACCCAGCGCCTCTACTTCTCCACCTACAATTGGGACAATTTCCTGATGGACGGTGTGGAGTTTGACGCTGAGTATCCCAACAACAACCTCTATTCTCAGCTCTTCAGCCAGTACGGCGGCGCCTCCATCTACGTGGTGGACGACAAGGGCAATCCCACCACCACCATCCCGGACACCGTTTCCCCCGTGGTCTACGGCCACGCCTCCACCTACTCCAAGGACAGCGACGGCGACGGCCTGGGCGGCAACGGTATGCCCAAGTACCCCGCTGCGGAGGGCGACAACCGCCTGATGGTGCTGGCCACCGAGGACCTGGGCGACGGCAAGGGTCTCATCATCGTCTCCGGCGCGGCCTTCATGTCCAACTTCGAGGTCCAGGCCACCATCGGTGACTCCGGCGCCGAGAAGAACTACTCCAACTACAACATCTGTGAGAACCTGGTGAACTACCTCAATCCCGCCACCATCACCCCCATCAAGGATGTCCAGGCCCAGAAGGACGAGGGCATCAAGTACACCATCGAGGGCGTGGTCACCTCCAACGCCTCCGGCTTCGACAAGGATACCGCCTTCTTTGACTGTATCTATGTTCAGGATGACACCGCCGGCATCAACGCCTTCCCCGTGGCGGGCAGCTTCAAGATCGGCGACGTGGTCCGCATCACCGGCACCACCTCCTCCTACCAGGGCGAGCGGCAGCTCAACGTGACCTCTATCAAGAAGATCGGGGAGACCGATCCCGTTGCGCCCAAGTCCATCACCACCAAGGAGGCGGCCCAGTCCACCTATCTGGGCAGCCTGGTGAAGATCCAGGGCGTGGTGGTCAGCTTTGCCGAGGCGGAGGGTCTGGTCCAGACCATCATGGTCCGGGATGAGACCGGCTACGACGCCCGGGTGTTCATCGACGGCTACATCACCAAGGATACGGCCATTGAGAATCTGGCGGTGGGCCATGAGATCACCGTGGAGGGCCTCGCCTCCTACGACAGCAGCTTTGACGGGCCTGCCCCCCGCATCCGCGTCCGCGACCGGGCAGACATCGTCTGCGGCACCGAGGTGGTGGACATTCCGCCCGAGTATGTGGAGCCCGAGAACCCGCCCGTCAACCCGCCCTACACCCCCGATGATGACGATGACGACGACGAGCGCAGCCACAGCAGCGTGGTCATCAGCGGCGGCAAGACCGACACCGACATCCCCGACAGCGACACCCCCCTCAGCGCCGGTGTCTTCACCGACCTGGACAAGGGCGCCTGGTACTACGAGGCCGTCTCCGACGTGGTGGACCAGGGCCTGATGAACGGTGTCTCCGCCACCAGCTTCGCCCCCGGTCAGACCGTGAGCCGGGCCATGCTGGCCACCGTCCTCTACCGCATGTCCGGCGAGACCTGGGAGGGCGACCCGGCCGGCTTCCCCGACGTGGAGCCCAACACCTGGTACAGCGCTGCGGCCGACTGGGCCAACGCCGTGGGCGTGGTCAAGGGCTATGACACCGGCCTCTTCGGCGTGAACGACGACGTCACCCGGGAGCAGCTGGTGACCATGCTCTACCGCTACTGGCTCCACCTGGGCGGCGACGGTTCCGCGCAGGCCGACCTGACCGCCTTTGCCGACGGCGGCTCGGTCAGCGAGTACGCCCGGCCGGCCATGGCGTGGGCGGTGGCTCAGGGCCTTATCCAGGGCCGTCCCGGCGGTCTCCTGGCTCCCGCCGAGAGCACCACCCGGGCCGAGCTGTGCACCATCCTGGTCCGCTTCCAGGCCCTGAAGGCCTGACCTTCGCTGTTTCCGATCCAACCGAACCCAGGGCCCGGGGGCGCCGTTCGCGGCGCCCCCGCCCCATATTCCCGCCAGAGAGGAGGCCGTCTATGGCCCGAAAAAAGACCGCTCCCCCGCCGCCGGCTCCGCCCGCGCCGGCCACCAGTCCCGCCGCCGGGACCCGCCGTCTGGCCGCCCTGGCGGTGGGCCTGTGTCTGCTGCTCCTGCTGGTGGTGGGCGGGGTGCTCCTCCGGCCCGCCGACGATACCCCCACCGCCGCCCAGAAACGGCTCTTTGCCGTGGCCAGGGTCACCGACGTGCTCTACGACGACGCCCTGCCCCAGGACTGGACCGAGGGCCTGCGCCTGGGTACCCAGCTCCTGGAGCTGGAGATCCTCACCGGCGCCCACAAGGGAACGGTGCTGGAGTCCTACAACTACCTGAGCGCCTACGCCAACGTGGACTGCTCGGTGGGCACCCGGGTCATCGTGCGGCTGGACCTGGACGACGCCGGGGAGCCCTACGTGGTCTCCATCCCCAACTATGACCGGGGCGCCGTCCTCCTGGGCATGCTGGCCGTCTTTGCCCTGGTGCTCATCGCCCTGGGCGGGCGGAAGGGGGTCATGGCCCTGCTGGGCCTGGTCTACACCCTGGCGGGGATCTGGTTCCTCCTCATCCCCCTGGTGCTCCGGGGCGCGCCGGCCATCCCGGCGGCGGTGGCCATCGCCGCCCTGACGGCGGCGGCCTCCCTCCTCCTGCTCACCGGCTTCACCCGGAAGACCCTGTGCGCCGGGCTGGGCTGCGTGTGCGGCGTGGCGGCGGCGGGGCTCTTTGCCTGGGTGGTGGGGCGCATCACCCCCATCAGCGGCTTCAACATGGGGGAGGCCGAGGAGCTGGTCCTCCGGGCCTCCGACAGCCCCATGGAGATCCGGGGACTGCTGGTGGCCGGCATCCTCATCGCCGCCCTGGGAGCGGTGATGGACGTGTCCATGTCCATCGCCTCGGCGGGCAGCGAGCTCACGGCGGTGGACCCGGACATCACCCCCGGCCGGCTCTTCCGCTCCGGGATGAACATCGGCCGGGACGCCATGGGCACCATGGCCAATACCCTGATCCTGGCCTTTGCCGGCGCCTCCTTCAACGTGCTCCTCCTCTTCCAGGTCTACGGCTACCCCCTCATCCAGATCCTCAACTCCGACGCCATGGCCATCGAGCTCATCCAGAGCGTGGCCGGTTCGGTGGGCATCCTCCTCACCGTCCCCCTGGTCTCCCTCTTCGCCTCCCTGCTCCTCCCCCGCCGGCGCTGAGGGA
>CAUBHZ010000050.1 GCA_958435885.1 uncultured Intestinimonas sp.
TCAGAATCCCCACATGGCCCTGCTGCTCAACTTTGACAAATCCCATACTTTGCTACCTCCTTTATACTGCGATCCAGCCCTTCCCACCAGGCCTTTCGCAAGTATCAGTATAGCCTGTTTCTCCCAACTGCGCAAGGGGGCAAAAGGGAAAATTTTTGTTTCAAAAGCACAAGTATTTACAGGCTAAGCGGCTTTTTTCTCATCATTTTCATGTGGTAGCACCAATTTCTCCGTTTTTTTGGAACATCTTGGACGCCAAATTCCCGTTATGGGAAATTTGTCACCCTGCCAGGCCGGAGAGCCACTGGGACACCGGCAGGTAGACCAGGGGCAGGAAGATGGCCGGGAGCATGTTGCCCACCCGGATCTTGGCCTTGCCCAGACCCAGCATATTGATGGCGATCCCCATGATGATGGCGCCGCCCACAGCGCTCATCTCGGTGATGGCGGCATCGTTCAGAAAGGGACCCACCAGGGCGAAGAGGAGGGTGAGTCCCCCCTGGTAGAGGGTCAGCGGCAGGGCGGAGAAGGCTACGCCCACCCCCATGGCGGAGGCCAGGGTGATGGAGGTCACCCCGTCGATGACCCCCTTGGAGATGAGGATGTCGTACTTGCCGTGGATGCCGGCCTCCATGGAGCCCATGATGGCCATGGAGCCCACGCAGAAGAGGACGGAGGCGGTGACGAAGCCCTCGGTGAAGCGGCTGCTGCCGCCCTCTCCCCGGGACAGCTTCCGCCGGAGCAGCTCCCCCGCCGTGTCCAGCCGGTCCTCGATGCGGATGGCCTCCCCCAGGATGGTGCCCAGGACCATGCAGACGATGACGCACAGGGTGTTCTCCGTGGCGATGGCGGAGGTGACGCCGATGGTCATGATGCACAGCCCCAGGGCGTGGGTGAGGATGGTGTTGAACCGGGCGCCGATGCGGTTTTTGAAGAGCACACCCAGGGTGCTGCCAATGAGGATGAGCACAGCGTTGATGACAGTCGCGAGCATGGAGATGGGCCCTTCTTTCTCTTGAGCACGAATTGTTGTTATCATATCACAGACCAGGCACCTCTGTAAAGTGCTAAAGCGTTAAAACAAAAAATGGCCCGGCGGACAGGTATCCGCCGGGCCGGTCTGTACGGTCATTGCCGCTCCATGGGCCGGATGATGGTCCGGAACATGTAGGCCATGAAGGTCATGCTCAGAAGGAAGGAGAAAATCTCCGCGAAGGGAAAGGCCAGCCACACGGCGCTCAGTCCGGCCACACGGCCCAGGACCCAGGCGGCGGGCAGGATGAGCACCAGCTGCCGGAGCACCGACACCATCAGGCTCAGCACGCCCTTGCCCAGGGCCTGGCACACAGAGGAGGTGACGATGCCGAAGGCGGCGAAGAGGAAGCTCAGGCTGATGACCCGCAGGGCGGGGACGCCGATCTCCAGCATGTAGTCGGAGGCGTTGAAGATGCCCAGCAGCTGCCGGGGGACGAGCCAGAAGAGGGCCACGCCCACCGCCATGATGACCAGGGCGTACAGTACCCCCAGCCGGACGGTGCGGCTGATGCGCTCCGGCTTCCGGGCGCCGTAATTGTAGGCGATGATGGGGACGATGCCGTTGTTGAGGCCGAAGACGGGCATGAAGATAAAGGACTCCAGCTTGAAGTAGGCGGAGAAGACCGCCACGGCGGTGGAGTTGAAGGCGCCCAGGATCTTGTTCATGCCGAAGGTCATCACCGAGCCGATGGAGGACATGATGATGGAGGGCACGCCCACGGAGTAGATCTTGCCGATGATGGCGCCGCTGGGCCGGAAGCCCCGGAAGGAGATGGAGATCTCCGGGTTCATCCGCAGGTTGCAGTAGAGGCCCAGCAGGGCGCCCACGATCTGGCCCAGGACGGTGGCCCAGGCGGCGCCGGCGATGCCCATCCTGGGGAATGGCCCCACACCGAAGATGAGCAGGGGGTCCATAATGATGTTGATGACAGCGCCGGTGGCCTGAGAGATCATGGTGAAGATGGTCTTTCCGGTGGACTGCAGGAGCCGCTCGAAACAGATCTGGAACATCATGCCCATGGATACCACCGAGACGATGGTGAGATAGGTGGTGCCGTAGTCGGCGATGCTCTCCACCGGGGTCTGGAGCTCCATGAAGGTGCGGGCGAAGAGCCCCCCCAGTACGGCAAAGACCAGCCAGGAGCAGAAGGCCAGGAAAATGCCGTTCTCCGCCGTGCGGTTGGCGGTCTCAAAGTTCTTCTCACCCAGGCTCTTGGAGAGGAGGGCGTTGATGCCCACGCCGGTACCCACGGCCACCGAGATCATCAGGTTCTGGGCCGGAAAGGCCAGTCCAACGGCGGCCAGGGCGTCTTCGCTGATGTAGGAGACGAAGACGCTGTCCACCACGTTGTAGAGGGCCTGCACCAGCATGGAGATCATCATGGGCAGGGACATGGTGATGAGGAGACGGTTGACGGGCATGACGCCCATCTTGTTCTCCTGGGGCGGCTGATTCACTTATGGAGCCCCCGTTCCTCGGCCAGTGCCAGAATGAGATCCACAGTGGTGTTCAGGCCGATGGTGCTGTTGATGGCCAGATGGTAGTTCTCCGCCTTGCCCCAGACACGGTCGGAGAAGTGCTCATAGAAGGCGGCGCGGTTCTTGTCCTGCTTGAGCACGTAGGCCCGGACGTCGGGCGCCTCCACCTTGTACTCCTCCTTGGCGCGGAAGATCCGCTCGTCCAGAGGGGCGTGGATGAAGAGGTTGAGGACCCCCTCCTGGTTGCGCAGGACGTAGTCGGCGCAGCGCCCCACGATGACGCAGGGACCCACGGCGGCCACCTTGCGGATGACCTCGCTCTCGGCGATGAAGACCTGATCGGTGACGGGCAGGTTCTGGGTGCTCATGTAAAGGTTGTAGAGGAAGCTGCTGGTCTTTTTCTGCTCGGCCTGACGGATAAACTCCTCGGAGAGGCCGGTCTCCTTTGCGGCCAGATCGATCACGGCCTTGTCGTAGAAGGGGATGTGTAAGGCCTCCGCCACCCGCTGGGCGACGATGCGCCCGCCGGAACCGAACTGGCGGCCGATGGTAATCACAGTATGGGCCATAATGGTACCTCCTTTTTCCCTTGTTCTCTGCTCACATTATACCATATTACCGTTGAAAAAACCACGGTCAGGTTCCACACCAGACCGTGGTTTTTCTTCCATTCTATTGTATATTGTAGACTTTTACACCGTGCTCAGAGGACCCGGTTGACGGGCGCTCCATCCATCCACGCCTTCAGGTTGTCGAAGACGATGTGGCAGCGCTCCTCCATGGACTCCGCGGTGGCGAAGGCCACATGGGGGGTGACGATGGTGTTTTTGGCGTGGAGCAGGGGGTGGTCCGCGGGCACGGGAGGCTCCATCTCAAAGACGTCGATGCCGGCGCCGCCCAGACGGCCGCTGTTGAGGGCGTCGGCCAGGGCCTGGCTGTCCACCACGGGACCACGGGCAGCGTTGATGAGGAGAGCCCCCTCCTTCATCTTGGCGATGGTCTCCCGGTTGATCATGCCGCGGGAGTCGTCGTTCAGGGGACAGTGGAGGGAGACGATATCGGACTGGGAGAGCAGTTCATCCAGAGAGACGAAGGTCATGAAGTCGGGCTCGTCCCCCTTGACGTGGCGCTTGTAGGCCAGCACCTTGCAGCCGAAGGCGGCACACAGCTGGGCGGTGCGGGTGCCGATGGCGCGGGCGCCCACGATGCCCACCGTCTTGCCCCGGAGCTCGGAGCCCACCAGGCCGTCCTTGGTGCCGCCGGTCCGGCAGCGCTCCCCCACCTGGGGCACGTTCCGCAGCAGGGAGAGCATCATGCACAGGCACAGCTCGGCCACAGCCTGGGTGGAGTAGCCCGCCGCGTTGGACACCGTCACCCCCTTGGCCTTGGCGGCGGCCAGGTCCACGTGGTCCACCCCGGTGAAGGCCACGTCGATGAACTTCAGGTTGGAGCAGCCCGAGATCACCTCGCCGGTGAGGGGCATGTTGGCCAGCATGATGACGTCGGCGTCCGCCGCCCGCTGGAGCTGGACCTTGGGGTCGGTGTCCTTGGGATAGGCTTCAAAGGTGTGTCCGGCCTCCACAAAGGGCCGGGCGCACTGGTTCAGCAGGGCGTCAGGCACGCCCAGGGACTCCAAAAGCACGATCTTCATGATGATCCTCCCAATCTCCGCGGCCCCGGCGCCCCGCGCCCGCCGCAGTCTGTTTTATGCACACATTATAGCACCGGAACCATAAAAAGCAAGGGTGCCGCCATTTGGGAAATCGTCCGACTGCACTCTCCCTCCTCCCCTCTTCTTCGCCCTTCTTCCCCATCCCCGCTCCGGCTTTTGGGGCGGCTCCGGACGGTTTCTGTCAGAAAGGGCGGAGCGGTTTCCCTTGAAATTGGAATAATATTACATATAATGGTAACCAAAGCAAACGAGGAGGTTTCAGCATGCGTGAACTGTTCGTGGGCAGCCGAACGGCGTCCGGAGAGGACGGACAGGCCCACCGCTTCGAATACTATGTGCTCATCGGTCAGATGGAGGTGGGCGGACGCTTTGCCTGCGAGAGCTACGGCGTCAAGGTCCGGGAGGCTGGCGGCGAGACGGCGGTCATCCCCGATCTCACCATAAACACCGAGCGGATCGACAGCCTCATGGAGCTGCTCACCCGGAACACGGTGGGGCCGGCCGGGGTCCGGGACGTGGTGGACGACTGGCTGTGAGGCCCCGGAAATACCGCCGCTTGAAAAAAAGCTGTTGACAAATCCAGCCACAGCAGATATAATAACCCTTGCGATTCAAACGTGGGTCGCAATTTTGCGGCTGTGCTGGAACTGGTAGACTGGCAAGCTTGAGGTGCTTGTGTCCGTATGGGCGTGCGGGTTCGACTCCCGCCAGCCGCACCAAAAAGAGAGACAGGACGTTGTCCTGTCTCTCTTTTTGTATTTCAGCGGGGTTTTATACCTCCACCCCTGGGGATCAAACACACACATGGAGCGATCCCCACAGCCTCTCGGCGGAAGATGACAGACATTGCGTCCTGTCACATGTGCCGGCCAGGAACCGACGCTCGGTGATAAAGGCAGAAAAACGCCCCGCTGTCCGCGGGGCGTTTCCCTGTGTTGAGTTGAGAAAGAGAGAGGAGGTTGGAGATGATGAAGTGATGTTTTTATCTGTTATCCTGTCCACGCTCATAGGATACCACATCCGCTATGGGGAATGGATGGACAAATTTTGAAGGATACGTGAATAAACTGTGAACCTGTGAAAAAAGTCCCCGGACTGACGTCCGGGGACTTCCGTTTCCTGGATTATCAGACAGTAATGACCTCTACACCGGCCTGGTCCAGCAGCTCCTGCCCCTCCCTGCTCAGGTCCTTGTCCGTAATGACGGTATGGACGGAGGCAAGGGGGAAGCTGGAGGCCACGGCGTTGGCCCCCACCTTGTCGGAGGTGGCCAGCACGATCATCTTCTTGGCCGACTTGGCCATGGCCCGGGCCACCTCGGCGCGGAAGAGGTTGATGGTGGAGATGCCCTTGTCCGCGCTGATGGCGTCGGCGCCGATGAAGCACTTGTCCACCGAGAACTGGGCCAGGCCCAGTTTGGTGAGAGGGCCCACATTGGCCTCGGCGTCGTGCTGGAAGGAGCCGCCCAGCAGCACCACGTCCAGGGCCGGGCAGCGGCGTACAAAGTTGCACAGGAACACCGAATTGGTGATGACGGTGACCCCCCGCTTGGAGGCCAGCTCCCGGGCCAGCAGGGAGCAGGTGGACCCGGTCTCCACGATGACGGTCTCCCCGTCGCTCACCATCTCCGCCGCCCGCTGGGCGATCCGCAGCTTCTGTTCGTAGTTGTTCCACATCCGGGTGGAGGTATCATATCCGTTGTCCACGGGAATGGCCCCGCCGTGAGTCCGCTTGAGGACGCCCTGGTCCTCCAGCTTCTTCAGGTCCTGCCGCACCGTTACCAGAGACACCCCAAAGCGCTGGGTGAGCTCGCTGACACTGACCTTGTCCTCCGTCTGGAGGAGATCAATGATCTCTAACTGCCGTTGATTGAACAATGCGAAAGCCTCCTGTACGCCGTACGAAATATCGGCTGGTTTTCTCTTAAAGAGTATCATAGCGCATTTCCCATGAAAACGCAAGCAAAAGAAAATCGCCGCCGGGAGGAAGATCCCGGCGGCGGAGGGTTCCGGTCAGGGGCGCCTCACTGGAAGGCCACCACCTGGTACATCAGGAAGAAATGGGCAATGCTGCCCAGCAGGATAAAGAGGTGGAAGATCTCGTGGCAGCCGAATCGGGGGTTGTTCCGCCCGGGCCACTTGACGGCGTACAGCACGCCGCCCACCGTATAGAGGGCGCCGCCCAGCACCAGCCAGAAGAAGCCCAGAGGGGGCATATTCCGCAGCAGGGCGGGCAGCATAAAGACCGACATCCAGCCCATGAAGAGGTAAACGCCGGCGGTGATCCACCGGGGGGCGTCGATCCACACCAGGGCCATCACGGTACCCAGCAGGGCCACCGCCCAGACGATGAGTAGCATGGGGATGCCGCCGTCATGGGGCAGGGTCAGCAGGCAGATGGGGGTGTAGGAGCCGGCGATGAGGAAGTAGATGGAGATGTGGTCGTACTTCCGCAGGGCGATCCGCCCCGCCACGCCGGTGTTGAGGCAGTGGTAGAGGGTGCTGGCGGTGTAGAGGCCGATCATGCTCAGGCCGTAGATGAGGAAGGCGGCGGCGCTCACCCAGCCGCTCCCCAGCATCACCGTCCGCACCAGAAGCAGCACGGTGCCGATCACGCCCAGCACGGCGCCCACCCCGTGGGTGATGGCCGACCAGGGCCGCAGGCCGTCATAGGGGTCTCTCCCCTTCTCCCGCCGGACTCTGGACCGCCGCTGCCGCTCCATCCCCGCCATGGGGAGAGCCCGATATTCGATGCGTTCATCCATGCTCATCACCGCACCCTTTGCAATGCTCGTTCCATCTGGCCTGACGCCGTCCGGAGATCTGTTTCTGTTCTGTCTCTATTATAACTCGGTCCATGGCAAAATATCAATACAAAAATCACAAAATCTAGTTTTTTAAATCAGATTCAGAATTAGGCAGAATGGGCAAAGGCAGCCGCCGGTACCAGCAGAGCACGTCGGTAGAGCCGGTTTTCCGCAGGAGAACGGCAGTGAGCCCGCCGTCCAGCAGCAGGGCCGCCACCGCCACCGGGAGGAGCCAGCCGGGAAGCCGGTCCGCCGCCGCGGCGGCAAGGGGCTGGATGAGGTAGACCGACAGCAGCCCCAAGAGGCTCCAGAAGGCGGAAAAGAGGGGGCAGATCCTGCCCCGCAGGTTTCCCGGCAGCTGGGTATAATCCCAGAAGGACACCCCCAGCACCTTTTCATAAAAGAGGCTCATGACATACTCCGCGCCGGTGGCGGCCAGGGCCGACCACAGCGCCACCAGAACAGGGTACGGGTACAGTCGGGCAGCCGGCGCCAGGATCAGCAGGGCGCCCAGCCCGTAGACCGGACACAGGGGCAGAAGGTAAAAGCACTTCCGGTCCTGCTTTTCCGCCCGCACCGCCCGGGCGAAGGCCACCTCCACCAGGAAGCCCAGAAAACTATAAAGGATAAAATACCAAAGCAGCCTCTCCAAAGGGTCATCCCTCCCGTCATTTCCATCCTAGGATGGTCGGAGCGCCGCAAAATCATACCCGCACACCTGCCCGTCTGCCACAAGGAATGGCGGGAAAGTCAGGGGAAATTTGTCACCTTGCCCCTTGTCTCCCAGCAGCGGTTGTGGTAGAATGAAAAAAATTCTAAAGGGGATCGTCAAGATATGCGGCATCTCATCGACTTTGGAGACCTCAGCCGAGCGGAGTGGGATTCGCTGTACCAGCGGTGCAGTGAAATCATGGACCACCCCGCTGATTTTTTGGACGCCTGCAAGGGCAGGGTCATGGCAAGCCTTTTTTATGAGCCCTCTACCCGCACCAACTTCTCTTTTCAGACCGCCATGCTCCGGGTGGGCGGCACGGTATTCGGCTTCGCCGATCCCCGTTCCTCCTCTGTGGCCAAGGGCGAGACGCTGAAGGACACCATCAAAATGGTTTCCGGCTACGCCGACGTGGTGGTCATGCGCAATCCCCAGGAGGGCGCCGCCAAGGCCGCCTCCCTCTACTCCGACGTGCCCGTCATCAATGCCGGCGACGGCGGCCACATGCACCCCACCCAGACCACCGCCGACCTCACCACCATCACCCGCCTGCGGGGCAAGGTGGACGGCCTCTCCGTGGGCCTGTGCGGCGATCTGAAGAACGGCCGCACCGTCCACTCCCTCATCAAGGCCATGGCCAAGTTCCAGGGCATCAAGTTCTTCCTCATCGCCCCCCGTGAGCTGGCCATCCCCGAGTACATGCGCTCCTTTATGCGGGAGAACAACATGTGGTTCACCGAGGTCACCGGTCTGGAGTCCGTCATCCCCCAGCTGGACGTGCTCTACATGACCCGCATCCAGCGGGAGCGCTTTGTGGACCCCCTGGAGTACGAGCGGAACAAGGGCATCTACGTCCTCACCCGCCGGAAGCTGGATCGGGCCAAAAAGGACCTGCTGGTGATGCACCCCCTGCCCCGCGTGGACGAGATCGACATCGACGTGGATGACGACCCCCGAGCGGTCTACTTCAAGCAGGCCCGCTACGGCATGTTCGCCCGGATGGCCCTGCTCACCGACCTGGCCAACCAGCCCCGGATGGACCCCGGCGCCGTGGAGATCGGCCGGGAACCCGTGTGCCACAACCCCCGCTGCATCACCCAGACGGAGCACTACCTCCCCCCGCTGGTGAAGCAGAACGGCGGCGTGGACTGCTGTGCCTACTGCGACGCTGCCCTGGATTGACGAGAGCCCTTTTCTGCCCCGGCGGGGCCGGGGCAGAAATTTTTTAAAAAATGCGGAAAATCGATTGACAACCTCCCCCCGATGTGTTAATATATCCTGGCTGACATTCGAGGATGGACAGCGCCCGTGCGGGTGTAGTTCAATGGTAGAATCCCAGCCTTCCAAGCTGGTCGCGTGGGTTC
>CAUBHZ010000051.1 GCA_958435885.1 uncultured Intestinimonas sp.
CCAACCTGATGGAGAACGGCATCAAGTACAACGAGCCCGGCGGCCGGGTGGACGTCACCGTGAAGCGGGAGCCGGACAAGGTGGACATCGTGGTCAGCGACACCGGCATCGGCATCCCCAAGGAGAGCCAGGACCGGGTCTTTGAGCGGTTCTACCGGGTGGACAAGGGCCGTACCCGCAAGACCGGCGGCACCGGCCTGGGACTGGCCATCGTTAAGCACATCGTCCTCCTCTACGGCGGCACCATCACTCTGGAGAGTACCCCCGGCAAGGGGACCACCTTCACCATGACCTTCCGCCCCGCCGAGGAGAGCGCCAAGGCGGCCCAGTGACACAAAGCACAAAACCCCCGCGGAGACAAGCGTCTCCGCGGGGGTTTTTCGTGTCAAACGGGACCGGTGACCGGGATGCTGATCTCGGTGACGAATTTCTCCGTGTCGCTGGTGAGGCCGTAATCGATCATGGTGATCTCCCGGGAGAAGCCGTCCACCTCCAGCCCGTGGTCCCGGATGTAGGCCAGCAGCTTTTCGTAGGACGCCCCGGCCTCGGTGTGGCCGCCCCGGAACCGGATGGAGACGCAGGGGGGCTCCGGCAGGGTGACGGTTTCCCCGTCGAAGTGGTCCTCCTCGTCCAGCACCAGAAAGACCCGGTCGTACTCGTCAAAGCGGCCGGCGCGCAGGTCCTCCGCCGAGATCCCCACCCCCACCTTGCCCAGAAAGACCACCGCCTCCGAGCGGTCTCCCTCCAGGGCCCGGATGGGAGCCTCCATGTCGAAGAAATCCCGGATTTTCAGGGGGGTCTTGACCCAGGCTACCCGGCAGGCTTTGAGCCGGCCCGGCTTCACCCGGTCGCAGACCGAGCGCTGGGCGTCGCTGAGCTGCTGGAGGCGGTTGTCAATCTTGCGCTCGATCCGCCGGAGCTCCCGGGCCTTTCCGGCCACGATGGCCTTCTGCTGGCGCAGCTTCTCCTCCATCACCGACACGTCCCGGTTTTTGAGAAAGGCGGCGATCTCGGCCAGGGGCATGTCCAGGGCCCGGAGGTAGCGGATGGTGTTGAGCACCTCGAACTGGCGGACGCTGTAATAGCGGTAATTGCTGGCGGGGTCCACGTACTCGGGGGTGAGCAGCCCGGCGGCCTCGTAGTGGCGCAGGGAGCTGACGCTCAGGTGGAAGAGCCTGGCCACCTCACCGATCTGAAAGAGCTTTTGTTCCTCCATGTTCACCCCTCCGGCACACGAGCTGATAGGCGGCGATGCAGATGAGCACCGACAGCAGGGAGCCGGTCGCTGTGGCCAGCCCCATAGGCAACAGTGTAGCCGGGAAGAGGGCGGATGTCAAATAGGCCCCGGGCACCCGGACCAGCACGATGGCGATGACGTTGTGGAGGAAGGAGAGGGTGGACTTCCCGCAGGCGCAGAAGTAGCCGCTGAAGCTGAAGTGGATGCCGGCAAAGACGCAGTCCCACACATAGCCCCGGATGTACTGTCCGCCCAGGCGGATCACGTCGGCGCCGTCGGGGTCGGCGGCATCGGTGAAGAGGCCTACCAGGGGCTCGGCGAAGAGCTGCACCGCCGCCGCGGCGCACAGGCCGAAGCCCACGGCGATGCAGATGGCGTAGCGGAGGGTGAGCCTGGCCCGGTCCAGCTTGCCGGCGCCCACGTTCTGGGCGCCCAGGGCGGAGACGGTGGAGAGCATGGAGGAGGGGACCAGGAAGAGGAAGCTGATGATCTTTTCCACGATGCCCACCGCCGCGGCGTCGCTGAGGCCCCGGCCGTTGGCGATGACGGTGATGAGGAGGAAGGAGATCTGGATGAAGCCGTCCTGGAGAGCCACCGGGATGCCCACGCTGAGGATCTGCTTCAGCACCGGCCAGGCGGGCCGGAAGTCCGACCGCCGGACGGAGATGCCGCTCTTCCGCCGGGCGATCACCGCCAGGGCGATGACCACGCTGATGGTCTGGGACAGGGTGGTGCCCAGGGCGGCGCCGGAGGGACCCAGGCCCAGGGCGCCCATGAAGAGGTAGTCCAGGGCGATGTTGGCGGCGCAGGCCACCGCAATGAAGTACATGGGGCTCCTGGAATCCCCCAGCCCCCGGAAGATGGAGCTGATGATGTTGTAGGCGGTGATGAAGGGGATGCCCAGGAAGCAGATGGTGAGGTAGTCCACCGTGCCCGCCACCGCCTCCTCCGGGGTGGACATGAGGGCCACGATGGGCTGGGCCAGCAGCAGGAGGAGGGCCGTCAGCACCAGGGAGAGGCCCAGGAACAGGGTGGCGGTGTTGCCGATGCTCCGGCCGGCCCGGCGGTGGTCTCCTGCCCCCACGGCCTGGCCGATGGAGACGGTGGAGCCCATGGCCAGACCCACGATCATGACGGTGAGCATGTGCATCACCTGGGAGCCGATAGACACGGCGGTGGTGCTGGCCACCCCCTCGAACTGGCCGATGATGAAGAGGTCGGCCATGCCGTAGAGGGTCTGCAAAAAGTAGGAGAGCAGGTAGGGGAGGGAGAAACGGACCACCGTTTTCCACACGCTGCCCGTGGTCAGATTGTTCTGCAAGGGGAAGGACCTCTTTTCTCTTCGTAAGATCGTATCTGATCATAAACTCTACAATAGAGATAGAGTCAAGAGCCACTTTCCCCGTCCGCAGAGAAATGCGGCAACAGGGCCCCGGATTTTTTGCCCGGGGCCTATATTTTTGTTTTCTTTTGCCATACTAACCCCATCAAGGCAAGAAAAGAGGACGGGTATGGAACGATTTGCGATCCGGCCGGAGATCCGGTTCGGCCCGGGGGCGCTGGGCGCCCTGGAACAGCTGGTGGGAAAGCGGGTGCTGGTGGTCACCGACGGCTTTCTCTCCTCCTCCGGCCTGGCCAAACGGGCCCTGGAGCGGCTCACCGGGCCGGTGGAGGTCTTTGACCGGGTGGAGCCCGACCCCTCCCTGAAGCTGGTGGCGGAGGGGGTGGCCGCCCTGGAACACTTCCGGCCCGACGCGGTGGTGGCCTTCGGCGGAGGCTCCCCCATGGACTGCGCCAAGGCCATGTGCTGGTTCTCCAAGGGCCGCCCGCCCCTGTGGTGCATCCCTACCACGGCGGGTACCGGCAGCGAGGTGACCTCCTTCGCCGTCCTCACCGACACCGAGCGGGGGGTCAAATACCCCCTGGTGGAGGAGGGACTTCTGCCGGAGACGGCCATCCTGGACCCCACCCTCCTGGAGGGGGTGCCGCCCAAGGTCACCGCCGACACCGGCATGGACGTCCTCACCCACGCCGCAGAGGCCTATGTGGCCAAGGGGAGCAGTCCCTTCTCCGACGCCCTGGCCGAAAAGGCCTTCGCCCTGGCCTATGAACGGCTGCCCGCCGCCTTCGCCGGGGACGCCCTGGCCAAGGGGGATATGCTCCTTGCCTCCTGCATGGCGGGCATGGCCTTCAACGCCGCCGGGCTGGGGGTCTGCCACGCCATGGCCCACGCCCTGGGGGGCCGGTTCCACCTGCCCCACGGCCGGCTCAACGCCGTGCTACTGCCCTCTGTGGTCCTCCGCAACGCCGGGGACCGCCGTGCGGCGGCTCGGTACGCCGCCCTGGCCAAGGCCTGCGGCCTGGCGGGTACTCCCAGGGCCCTCTCCGCCGCCCTGGCCCGGCTGCGGACGGCCCTGGATCTCACCGACCGGCTGCCGGTGGAGCCGGAGGAATTGAAGGCCGCCCTGGACGACCTGTCCGCCGCCGCCCTGGCCGACGGCTGTATGGCGGCCAATCCCATCCCCCTGGCGGCGGAGGAGGTCAAAGACCTGCTGGCCCGGGCCGGGGGACTGGGGGGACGGTCGTGAGGGAGACCTTGAAATCGGTGGGCATTGACATTGGCACAAGTACGACCCAGCTGGTGATTTCCCACCTGACCCTGGAGAACCGGGCCAGTCCCTTCACGGTGCCCCGGGTGGCCATCACCGAGCGGGAGATCGTCTACCGCAGCGCCATCCACTTCACGCCCCTTCTCTCGGACACCGTCATTGACGCCGACGGCGTCCGGGCCATCGTGGGGTCGGAGTACCGCAAGGCTGGGCTCCGCCGGGAGGAGGTGGAGACGGGGGCGGTCATCATCACCGGGGAGACCGCCCGGAAGGAGAACGCCCGGACCGTCCTGGCTGCCCTCTCGGAATTTGCCGGGGACTTCGTGGTGGCCACCGCCGGACCCGACCTGGAGTCCATCCTGGCCGCCCGTGGAGCGGGGGCGGATGAATACTCCAGGGAGCATCGATGCAAAGTATTACACTTTGATATCGGCGGCGGCACATCCAACCTGGCCCTCTACGACAACGGCGCTCTGCTGGACACCGACTGTCTGGACATCGGCGGGCGGCTCCTCAAGTTGGACGACGAGGGCCGGGTGGTCTACCGCTCCCCGGTTTTGGAGCCCTGGGCGCGGCTGGTGCCGGCCCTGGGGCAGCGGGTGGAGGCCGCCGACCTGACGCCTCTCATCGATGCTATGACAGAGGTTTTGGAAAAAGCCGTTCCCAAAGATGTAAAGGTCCTCTCCTTTTCGGGCGGCGTGGCCGACTGCATGTGGGAACCGCCGGACAACTGGCGGGCCTTTGGGGACATTGGGCCGCTGCTGGGTCCCGCCCTCCGGCGGCGGCTGGAGGGGACGGGCTATGAGCTGGTCCGGGGCGCCGAGACCATCCGGGCCACGGTGGTGGGGGCGGGGGCTCACTCGGTGGAGGTTTCCGGCTCCACCATCCACTGCCGGGAGGTGGCCTTCCCTCTGAAAAATCTCCCTGTCCTCCGGCTCACCCAAGGGGAGGAGCAGGGGGATACCGCTGCACTGGCGGCGGCGGTGGAGCGAAGGCTCAAGCGGTACGCCGACCAGGAGGGGGTATGCCAGGTGGCCCTGGCCCTCACCGGCGAGGTGTCACCCCCCTACCGGCGGGTGGCCGAGCTGGCCCGGGGCCTGCGGGCAGGGCTGGAGCCACTCTATACGGCGGGGTTCTTCCCCGTGGTGGTGGTGGAGCATGACATGGCCAAGGTCCTGGGCCAGGCCATGGGGGGCAGCCCCCTGCTGTGCCTGGACGGCGTGAGCGTCCGGGAGGGGGACTACCTGGACATCGGTGCCCCCGTGGCCGGGGGCAGCGTGCTGCCGGTGGTGGTCAAGACCCTGGCCTTTTCAAACAGTGTGCCCGGCGGGGAACGCCGGGAGAGGAGGGACTTATGATCTTAAAAACCAAGCTGCTGGGTCATGTCTATGACTTCCATACCATCCGGGAGGTCATGGCCAAGGCCAACGAGGATAAGTCGGGGGACCGGCTGGCGGGCATCGCCGCCGAAAACGCCGAGGAGCGGGTGGCGGCCAAGGTGGTGCTCTCCAACCTCACCCTGGCCGACCTGCGGAACGAGCCCGCGGTCCCCTATGAACAGGACGAGGTCACCCGCATCATCCAGGACGGCATCAACGAGAAGATCTTTGCAGAGATCCGGAACTGGACGGTGGGGGAGCTGCGGGAGTGGCTGCTGGATGAGCAGAACGACGGAGCGGCCATCCGGCGGCTCTCCCACGGTCTCACCAGCGAGATGGTGGCGGCGGTAGCCAAGCTCATGAGCAACCTGGATCTTATCTACGCCGCCAAGAAGCTGCGGGTCACCGCCACCTGTAACACCACTATCGGCGAGCCGGGGACCCTGTCGGCCCGGCTCCAGCCCAACCACCCCACCGACGACCCCGACGGCATCCTGGCCTCCTTGCTGGAGGGCCTCACCTTCGGGGTGGGGGATGCGGTGCTGGGTCTCAACCCGGTGGACGACTCGGTGGAGAGCGTCACCCGGGTGCTGGAGCGGTTCCAGGAGGTAAAGGAACGCTGGGCCATCCCCACCCAGACCTGCGTGCTGGCCCACGTCACCACCCAGATGGAGTGCATCCGCCGGGGCGCGCCCACCGACCTCATCTTCCAGTCCATCGCCGGGAGCCAGAAGGGCAACGAGGCCTTCGGCTTCAACGCCGACACCATCGCCGAGGCCCGGGCTCTGGCCCTGAAGGAGGGCACCGCCACCGGCCCCAACGTCCTCTACTTCGAGACCGGCCAGGGCTCCGAGCTCTCCAGCGAGGCCCACAACGGCTGGGACCAGGTGACCATGGAGGCCCGGTGCTACGGCTTTGCCCGGCATTTTGCGCCCTTCCTGGTCAACACCGTGGTGGGCTTCATCGGCCCGGAGTATCTCTACAATTCCAAGCAGGTCATCCGGGCAGGGCTGGAGGACCATTTCATGGGCAAGCTCACCGGTGTCCCCATGGGCTGCGATGCCTGCTACACCAACCACATGAAGGCCGACCAGAACGACATCGAGGACCTGGCCGTCCTCCTCACCGCCGCCGGGTGCAACTATTTCATGGGCATCCCCCACGGCGACGACGTGATGCTCAACTACCAGACCACCGGCTACCACGAGACCGCCGCCCTGCGGGAGCTCTTCGGCCTCACCGCCATCAAGCCCTTCCAGGACTGGCTGGAGAGGATGGGCTTTGTGGAGAACGGAAAGCTCACCCCCCTGGCGGGGGACGGCTCGGTGCTGCTGGCATGAGGCGGCGGTCACCCAGACCCGGGCCGGACTGGGGCCTTTCCCCTCATCCGTCAGCCCTGCGGGCTGCCAGCTTCCCCTGGGGGAAGCCTATAAGGAGGTTTCGACTTTGAATGACAAAGAACTGCGGGCCCTGGTGGAGCGGATGGTGGCCGACCTGATGGGTCAGGCGCCCACTCCCCAGGTGAAAGGGTCCGACTATCACCCCATGGAGCCCGGCCCGGCAGCCGAGGGCGGGGAGCTCCCCGACATCGCCGCCGTGGACCTGCGGCGGCTCTACCTGGTCCAAAACCCGAAAAACGGACCTGCCTTCCTGGCGCTGAAGGCCAAGACCCCCGCCCGGCTGGGCATGGGCCGGGCGGGCGCCCGGTATAAAACCGAGACCATGCTCCGCATGCGGTGCGACCACGCCGCCGCCCAGGACTCGGTCTTCTCCCATGTGAGCGACGACTTTGTGAAGGCCCAGGGCTATGTCCCTCTCCACACCCTGTGCAAAGACAAGGACGAGTATCTGACCCGGCCCGACAAGGGCCGCCGCTTCGACGAGGAACAGCAGGCCCTCATCCAGAAGACCCTGGGCCATGCCCCCAAGGTGGCCCTGGTGGTGGGGGACGGCCTCAGCTCCGCCGCCATCGAGGCCAACGCCGCCGACTGTATGGAGGCCATCCGGGCGGGCCTGAAGAGCTACGGCATCGAGGCCGGACCCACCCTCTTTGTGAAATACTGCCGGGTGGGCGCCTCCGACCACATCGGCGAGCTCACCGGAGCGGAGGTGGTGTGCATGCTGGTGGGGGAGCGGCCCGGCCTGGTGACGGCCGAGTCCATGTCGGCCTATCTCACCTACGGCGCCCATATCGGCATCCCGGAGTCCAAGCGGACCGTCATCTCCAATATCCACAGGCAGGGGACAACGGCGGTAGAGGCGGGCGCTCATATCGCTGAGTTAATTAAAACCATGCTGGAGAAAAAGGCCTCCGGCATCGAGCTGGCGAGAGGGGTGGGGGCATGACGGGGGATCTCCTCAAATGTAACGCCCTGGCTACCCGCACCATCGCCAACGTGTCCGAGTCCCTGGCGGAAAAGCTGGGCTTAAAGCCGGAGTTCCGGTCCATCGGTATCCTCACCGCCGACAGCGACGACGTGACCTACTGCGCCCTGGACGAGGCCACCAAGGCCGCCGCCGTGGAGGTGGTGTATGGACGGAGCCTCTACGCCGGGGCGGCCAACGCCAACACCAAACTGGCGGGGGAGGTCATCGGCATCCTGGCCGGACCCAACCCCTCCGAGGTGAAGAGCGGGCTCAGAGCGGCGGTGGAATTTTTCGAGAGCGGGGTGGGCTTCCGCTCCGCCAACGCCGCCGACTCCATCGTCTACTTTGCCCATACCGTGTCCCGGACGGGGAGCTACCTCTCCAAGACCGCCGGGGTCCGGGAGGGGGAGGCCCTGGCCTACCTCATCGCGCCGCCGCTGGAGGCGGTGGTGGGGCTGGACGAGGCCATGAAGGCGGCCGATGTGACCCTGGCCGCCCTCTTTGAGCCACCCAGCGAGACCAACTTCGGCGGCGGGCTCCTCACCGGTACCCAGAGCGCCTGCAAGGCCGCCTGTGAAGCATTCGCCCAGGCGGTGCTGAACGTGGCCGGACAACCCAGGGAGGTGTGAACATGACAGAACCCATGAAGCTGGACAAGGACCTGCGCTCCATCCAGGAGGTCCGGGACCTGGTGGGCAAGGCCAGAGAGGCCCAGCGGGCCCTGGCGGCCATGAGCCAGGCCGACCTGGACCGCATCACGGCGGCCATCGCACAGGCCGGGGCGGAGCACGCCCGGCGGCTTGCCCAGATGGCGGTGGAGGAGACGGGCTACGGCAGGGCAGAGGACAAGGAGGTCAAGAACCGCTTTGCCGCTCTCACCCTCTACGACGCCATCAAGGGGGAAAAGACCCACGGCATCTTGGCCCAGGACAAGGAGAAGCGGACCATCGACATCGGGGTGCCCGTTGGTGTGGTGGCGGGGCTGGTGCCCTCCACCAACCCCACCTCCACCGTCATCTACAAGGCCATGATCTGTATGAAGGCGGGCAACCCCATCATCTTTTCCCCCCACCCCAGCGCCATCAAATGTATCGGCGAGACGGTGAAGGTGGTCTCTGAAGCCGCCCGGCAGGCGGGAGCGCCCGAGGGGGCCGTCTCCTGTATCTCCACCCCCACCCTGGAGGCCACCAGCGCCCTCATGAAGCACGACCACACCCGTCTCATCCTGGCCACCGGCGGCGCCGCCATGGTCAAGGCGGCCTACTCCTCCGGCACTCCGGCCATCGGCGTGGGGGCGGGCAACGGCCCGGCCTATATCCACCACACCGCCAACGTCGCCCAGGCGGTAAAGCGGATCCTGGACTCCAAGACCTTTGACAACGGCACCATCTGCGCCAGCGAGCAGTCCA
>CAUBHZ010000052.1 GCA_958435885.1 uncultured Intestinimonas sp.
CCCCTACGAATACCCCGAGATCGGCCTGGCCATTGTGGTGGTAAAGGGCGGCTCCGGCTCCACCCTGGCCAACATCGCCGCCAACATACTGGAGTACTACGTCTCCGCCGGCAGCGGCATGGAGACCGTGACCCCGGAAAATACCCTCCTGCGATAATCTTTCATGAGGTGACACACATGGATCTTCCCATCCGCCCCCTGGGCGACTACTGGCAGCTCCTCCAGAAGGAGGGGCTCCTCACCGGCGGACAGGCCCTCTCGCCCGCCCTCCTCTCCACCCCCGTGGAGCTGGTCTCCTGCGACTCCCAGAACGTCCGCCCCAACACCCTCTTCATCGTCAAGGGCGCCCACTTCAAGGGGCAGTATCTGGCCGACGCCCTCCGGAAGGGTGCCTTCATCTACCTCTCCGACCACCTCTGGCCCGAGGCCGGGGACGCCCCCTGCCTCCAGGTGACCGACGTGCGCCGGGCCATGGCCCTCCTGGCCGATTTCTACTACGACCACCCCAGCTCCAAGCTCCACGTGGTGGGCATCACCGGTACAAAGGGTAAAAGCTCCACCACATATTACCTCAAGTATATTTTCGACGAGTACCTGGCCGCCCGGAAGAAGCCGGAGAGCGGCGTCATCTCCTCCATCGACACCTACGACGGCGTGGAGCGGTTCGAGTCCCACCTCACCACCCCGGAGCCCCTGGACCTCCAGCGCCACTTCGCCAACGCCGCCGGCACCGGAGTGGAGTACCTCACCATGGAGGTCTCCTCCCAGGCCCTGAAGTACGACCGCATGGACTGCGTGGCCCTCTCCGCCGCCGTCTTCCTCAACATCGGCTACGACCACATCTCTCCCATCGAGCACCCCGACTTTGAGGACTACTTCGCCTCCAAGCTGAAGATCTTCCGCCACGCCCCCCTGGCCGTGGTCAACCTGGACACCGAGCGGGTGGAGGACGTATTGAACGCCGCCGGGGAGGCCGGCGGGCGGCTCATCACCTTCTCCGAGACCGACCCCGCCGCCACGGTCTACGCCACCGACGTGCGCAAGCAGGGCCGGGACATCCTCTTCCGGGTGCGCACCCCCCGGTTCAGCCGGGAGTTCCGCCTCACCATGCCCGGCCTCTTCAACGTCCAGAACGCCCTGGCCGCCATCGCCGTGTGCGAGGGCCTGGGCATCCCCGAGCAGCACATCTACGTGGGCCTCATGAAGGCCCGGGTGCCCGGCCGCATGGAGGTCTACCAGAACGCCGACGGCCACATCACCGCCATCGTGGACTATGCCCATAACCGCCTGAGCTTTGAAAAGCTCTTCCTCTCCGTGAAGGAGGAGTACCCGGGCCAGCGGGTGGTCATCGTCTTCGGCTGCCCGGGCAAGAAGGCCCTGGACCGGCGGAAGGACCTCTCCGAGATCGCCGCCAAATACGCCGACAAGGTCATCATCACCGAGGAGGACCCCGGGGAGGAGGACGTGCTGGACATCTCCCGTGAGATGGCCGGGCACATCGAGGGCAAGTGTGACTACTCCATCGAGCCCGACCGTGGGGAGGCCATCCGCATGGCGGTGATGGAGGCCCAGACCCCCACCGTCATCCTCATCACCGGCAAGGGGGCGGAGACCCGGCAGAAGCGGGGCACCGCCTATATCGACTGCATCTCCGACGTGGACTACACCAAGCGGTGGCTCCACGAGTACGACGTGGCCCACCACCTGGACGGCATGGAGAAGGTGCTGGGCCTGCTGGACACCCTGCCCCGGCTGGCCCGGAGCGCCGGAAAGACGGTGGTCCTCAAGTACGGCGGCTCCGCCCTGGGGGAGAACGGGGCGGTGGACTCCATCCTCCGGGATGTGGCCGCCCTCCAGATGGCCGGGGTCCGGGTGGTGCTGGTCCACGGCGGCGGCAAGACCATCTCCGGCTGGCTGGAGCGCCTGGGGGAGACCCCCCGGTTCCGGGACGGATACCGGGTCACCGACGACACCGCCATGTCGGTGGCCGAGATGGTCCTCTCCGCCCAGATGAACAAGCAGGTGGTCATGGCCCTCCGGGGTCTGGGCGTGAAGGCCGCCGGCGTCTCCGGCAAGGACGGCGCCATCCTCACCGCCCGGCAGAAGGACCCCGAGCTGGGCCACGTGGGCGACATCACCGCCGCCGACGGCGAGCTCATCCGTCTCCTCCTCTCCGGAGGCTATGTTCCCGTCATCTCCCCGGTTTGCGCGGGAGAAAACGGGGAAAGCTATAACTGCAACGCCGACGACGCCGCCTGCGCCGTGGCCGAGGCCCTGAAGGCGGACAAGCTGGTCTTCCTCACCGACGTGGACGGCATCCTCATGGACAGCCGCAATGCCAAGACCGCCATCCCCTCCCTCACCGCCTCCGAGGCCCGGGACCTGCTGGACAGCGGTCTCATCCAGGGCGGCATGGTGCCCAAGCTGAGAAGCTGCATCCGCGCCCTGGAGAACGGGGTGACGGAGGTGGTGGTCCTGGACGGGCGCATCGACCACGTCATGCTTCTGGACGCCGTCTCCGGCCAGACCATGGGCACCACCATCCGCCGGGACAGCTGAGGCGTTCCCATTTTCACCACGGGAGAGGTCACCATGGAAGAAGAACACTACGACATTGAAACCCTGCCCAACGGAGCCCGCATCGTCACGGAGGCCGTGCCCGCCGTCCGGTCGGTCTCCCTGGGGCTGTGGGTGGCCACCAGCTCCCGCCACGAGAAGGCGGGGGAGAGCGGCGCCGCCCACTTCATCGAGCACATGGTCTTCAAGGGCACCGGCCGCCGCTCCGCCCGGGAGCTGGCCCAGGAGATGGACGCCATCGGCGGCCAGGTCAACGCCTACACCACCAAGGAGTGCACCTGCTTTTACGCCCGGTGCCTGGACGAGCACCTGCCCCGGGCCCTGGACCTCCTCTGCGACATGGTCTTTGACTCCAGATTCGACCAGGCCGACGTGGACACCGAGCGGGGAGTCATCCTGGAGGAGATCGGCATGTACCAGGATAACCCCGAGGACCTGTGCTCCGAGCGGCTCATGGCCGCCGTCTACAAGGGGAGCCCTCTGGCCCGGCCCATCCTGGGCCGGAAGGCCACATTGGACAAGATGACAGGGGAGTGGCTGAAGCACTACCAGCAGACCCACTACCGGCCCGGCGCCATCGTGTGTGCCATGGCGGGGAGCTTCACCCCCCTCATGGCCGACGCCCTAAAAGCCCGGCTGCTGCCGTTGGAGGCGGGGGAGGTCCCCACCGCCGTCCCCGCCGTCTACACCCCCGCCATCACCCTGAAGAAGAAGGCCACCGAGCAGAACCACCTGACCCTGGCCTTCCCCGGCCTGCCCTACGGGGACAAGGACCGGTTCGTCCTCCAGCTTCTCTCCACCATGCTGGGCTCGGGCATGTCCTCCCGGCTTTGGCAGGAGGTGCGGGAGAAGCGGGGCCTCTGCTACTCCATCTACACCTACGGCGCCGGACACGCCGAGACGGGGGTCTTCGCCATCTACACCGCCCTGAGCCGTGACACCGAGCGGGAGGCCCTGGAGACCATCCTCCGGGTCATCGCCGACTTCGCCGAACACGGCCCCACCCCCGAGGAGCTGGAGCGGGCCCGGGAGCTCTCCAAGGCCAACGTGCTCATGGGGCTGGAGTCCACCCAGGCCCGGATGAGCGCTCTGGGTCGCGGGCTCCTCCTCCAGGACCGCACCCTCACCACCGGGGAGGTCATCGACGCCTACAACGCCGTCACCGCCGAGGACGTCCGGGACCTGGCCGGGCGGCTCTTCCAGCTCTCCCAGGCCTCTCTCTCCGTGGTGGGACGCCCCGCCGTCGAGGAGGAGTACCGCGCCCTGCTGGGGCAGTGAGCAGCGTCAATTAAATAGAAAAGCCCGCCGTACGGCGGGCTTTTTGCTGCTTTCAGATCGCTTCTCTTTCTGTGGGGCGCGGCTTCCCAGACGTGCCAATCAGCCCTCCCATGCGCACCCTCATCCGTCATTTGCTCTGCAAATGCCACCACGGGTTAAGGAAGAAGTGATTTCTTCTGACTGTCCACCGGACGTCAGACCCCCTGGGAGGGGGAAAGTCTCCCGGGCGGCCCTTATCCGTACCATACTTCTCAAAAACGCCACCGGACCCTGGACGCGCGGCAGAGCGTCCAGGGCCCGGTGGCTGTTGGTATGGAGGGGAACGATCCCGGAAAAAAGGGGAACTCAGTGCTTGGGGGGCATGACGGTGGCCATGCCCTTCACCACCACATCGCCGTTCTGGTTGGTGCAGATGGTCTCCAGCTTGACGATGTTCTTCTCAGCCACGATCTCGCTGACGGTGGCGGTGGCGGTGACGGTGTCGCCGATGTGGACGGGCTTGGTGAACTTGAGCTCCTGGCCCAGGTAGATGGTGCCGGGGCCGGGGAGCCGCATGCCCAGCACCGCCGAGATGAGGCCGGCGGAGAGGATACCGTGGGCGATCCGGCCGCCGAAGGGGGTCTGGCTGGCCGACACCTCGTCGGTGTGGGCGGGGTTGAGGTCACCGGTGATGCCGGCAAAGAGATAGACGTCGGACTCGCCGATGGTCTTCACGGTGCTGGCGGAATCACCGATCTTCATTTCCTGAATGGTCATGGTGTATGCTCCTTCCTATTTGACCTGCGCCGAAGCCGTGGATGGGGGCGGGCACAGGAGAACGCGGAATTTAGATCATAACGCCCCAGATCAGGGCCAGCAGCAGGGACGCCACCAGGGGGATGATGCAGGTGGTGACGCAGATGTCGATGTAGGACTCCTTGTGGGTGCAGTTGGACACGGCCAGCAGGGTCAGCACCGCGCCGTTGTGGGGCAGGGTGTCCAAACCGCCGGAGGAGATGGAGGCGATGCGGTGGAGGGCCTCCAGGATGGCGGTGTTGCCGGCGGCCAGCTCAGCGTACTTGGGGCCGAGGGCGGACAGGGCGATGGACATGCCGCCGGAGGCGGAGCCGGTAGCGCCGGCCAGCAGGTTGACGGCCACGGCCTCGGAGAAGAGGATGGAGCCGGGCATGTTCAGGGCCAGATTGGTGAGGACGGCAAAGCCGGGAACGGCCTTGACCACGGAGCCGAAGCCCACGGCGCAGGCGGTGTTCATGATGGCGCCCATGGAGCCGTTGGCGCCGTCATTGATGGCGGGCAGCAGCACCTTGGCCTGGTTCAGGTTGAGCAGGCAGGCCACCAGGATGCCGCAGACCAGAGCGATGACGATGGCGTAGTTGGAGGCCAGCTCCACACCAGTGGCGTTCAGCAGCAGCTTGGGGAAGAGGTTGAGCATCAGGACCACAACGATGAGGGGGATGAGGCCGGTGACCCAGTGCCAGGAGGGCAGGTTGCGGTCACTGAAGTCGGTCTCCTTGTGCTTGGGATCGGGCACAAAGTGGAGGCCCTTCTTGCGGCACTGAGCCGCACGCCACTCCAGATAGAGATAGGCGGGGACAAACATCACGATGCAGGCCACCACAGACAGCACGGGAGCGGCCATGGCGGTGGTGCCGTAGTAATTGGTGGGGATCATGTTCTGGATCTGGGGGGTGCCGGGGATGGCGGTCATGGTGATGCCGAAGGCGCCGGTGGCGATGGCGCCGGGCAGCAGGGTGCGGGGCAGATCAGCGGCGCGGTAGACAGCATAGCCCATGGGGTAGATCACGAAGACCACCACAAAGAGGGAAATGCCGCCGTAGGTCATCAGCAGACAGGGGATAACCACGGCCAGGACGGCGAAGCGGGAACCGATCAGCTTCACCAGGGCGTTGGCCAGGCTGCGGGCGGAACCGGTGAGGTCCATGATCTTACCGTAGACGGCGCCCAGGAAGAAGGCGGGGAACCACTGGAACACATAGTCGGCCATGCCCTTCATGTAGTCGCCGATGTAGGCGTCCAGGATGCTGTAGCCACCCAGGACGGCCACCACCACGGCGCACACCGGGGCGACCCAGATGATGGAATAGCCCTTATAGGCCAGGAACATCAGGAGCACCAGGCCCAATACGATGCCCAACAAACTCATAAATGTACCTCCTCAACACATTTTCTCTCCCGGAGGAGCGGGGATCTCTCTCTTATCATCTCTCACTTGGAAAGACCCATGGGTCCTTCCTGGAAAATACGGCTGTCCATGGTCTTTACGTCCTTGACAATGGGGGCGAAGTCCATCAGCTCCAGCACGTCCTTCTGCAGATCGACGCCGGGGGCGATCTCCTTGAGCTCCACACCCTCGGGAGTGAGCTCGAAGACCGCGCGCTCGGTGATGTAGAGCACCGGCTGGCCCTTCTCCACAGCGTACTCGCCGGAGAAGGTGACCTGCTCCACCTGCTTGATGAACTTCTTCTCCCGGCCCTCCTGCAGGATCTGCAGCTTGCCGTCGGCCACACCGATCTTCAGCCCGCCGGCGGTGAAGGTGCCGCAGTAGACCACCTTCTTGGCGTTCTGGGTGATGTTGATGAAGCCGCCGCAGCCGGCAATCTTGGGACCGAACTTGGAGACGTTGATGTTGCCCTTCTCGTCGGCCTGCGCCAGGCCCAGGAAGGCCACGTCCAGACCGCCGCCGTCATAGAAGTCGAACTGATAGGGCTGGTCCAGGATACAGTCGGGGTTGATGGTGACGCCGAAGTCCTTGCCGCCGGCGGGGATGCCGCCGATGGTGCCGGCCTCGGTGGTGAGCACCATGCCCTCCAGGCCCTCCTCGGCCGCCACCGCCGCCACGCCCTCGGGCATGCCGATGCCCAGGTTGGTGATGGCGTTGGGCACCAGCTCCATGGCGGCCCGGCGGGCCACGATCTTGCGCTGGTCCAGCTTCAGGGGCTTCACGGAGCTCACAGGCACCCGGACCTCGCCGGAGTAAGAGGGATTGTAGCCGGTGCCGAAGGTCTGCATGTGGTTGCCCGGGTCGGCCACCACGATGGCATCCACATAGATGCCGGGGAGACGCACCAGACGGGTGTCCAGAGCGCCGTACTCCACCACGGCCTCCACCTGGACGATGACCTTGCCGCCGGAGTTCTTGGCGGCCTGGGCGATGGCCAGGGTCTCGGCGCTGACGCCCTCATGCTGGAAGGTGCAGTTGCCGTTGGTGTCGGCGTAGGTGGCCCGGATCACGCCCACGTCGATGGGCAGAGCCTTGTAGAGCAGGCGGGTCTGGCCGGCGATGCTGACGCGCTCCACCAGAGGACCGGCCTCCTTGGCCTTGTCGTTGAGCATGCCGCCCTCCAGCTCCGGGTCCACAAAGGTCTTCATGCCCACGTGGGTGATGAGTCCGGGCTTGCCGGCGGCGATATCGCGGAAGAGCTGGGAAATGACGCCCTGCGGGTAGTTGTAGGCGGCAAACTTGTTCTCCAGCGCCAGCTTCTGAAGCCGGGGGACCAGGCCCCAGTGTCCGCCGATGACCCGGCTGAGCAGGCCCTCCTCGCCCAGGTGGTTGAGACCACGCTGGTCGGAGTCGCCCTGGCCGGCGGCATAGATGGCGGTGAGTCCCTTCGGAGAACCGGTGCTCAGATAGAGCTCCTGGATGGTCTTGTTGACCTCTTCCGGCACCATGGCGCCCACAAAGCCGCCGAAAGCGACGGTGGCACCATCGTGGATGTAGGTGCGGACGGCCTCCTCTGCTGACATGACCTTAGGCATGGAACACCACTTCCTTTCCTGACTTGCGATCGTGTTTTTCTGCACGGGGTGGGACAGGCGGAAAACATTTTTTGGGGAAAAATGGCTGTTGGACGCCTGCAAACCATCCGGCATGCCCCAAGTATATCTGTTGCCGCCTTCCAGTGTAAAATGCCGTTTCCGGCGGTAAGCATGCAAAAAAATTATACTTTATACCTTTCAAAAGAAATCGGCTTCTCTTTTTTGTGGAACTTTTCTAGATCTATTCTGATTTTGCATCTATCCATGCGTCTCATGAATAGATTTATGGATTTCCCTCAAAAAACGTCATAATTATTTAGCAAAGTTTTATTGGAAAAAACGCACGTTTTCCGTTATAGTTAGGAACACAGTTGACCGAAAAGGGAGGATTGTCTGCTCTTTTTCTGCGGTTGCACAATTATGGAAAGAAGGGATAGGTATGGAGATCCAACAGCTGAAGTACTTTGTGGAGGTGGTTCGTCAGCAGAGCTTCACCAAAGCGGCGGCCCAGCTCTTCGTCACCCAGCCTATGCTCACCCGGTCCATCAAGCATCTGGAGGAGGAGCTCGACGTCCGGCTCATTGAGCGCACCAGCAAGAGCTTCTACCTCACCGATGCCGGGCGCATCCTCTATGACCGCGCCCTGGACTTCCTTCTCCAGTACGACGACCTCTTTCAGACCATGGCCGACGTGCGCTCGGTGCGGGTGGGGGAGGTCCACCTGAGCATCCCCGGGGTGCTGCTGGACGTCTACTTTCCCCCGCTGCTCACCCGTTTCCACCGCCACTTCCCCGGCATCGACATCTCGGTGGTGGAGGAGGGCTCCAAGCTGGTGGCCGCCTCGGTGGGCTCCGGCCGGGCCGACCTGGGCCTGGTCATGCTGCCGGTGGACGAGCCCTACCGCTTCGAGAGCAAGATCCTCGTCAGCAACGTCTGCCAGCTGGTGGTGAGCCGCCACCACCCCTTTGCCCAGATGAGCAGCGTCCACATCAAGGACCTGAAGGAGGAGACCATCCTCACCTTCAGTGAGACGGCCACCCTCCACGACACCTTCATCCGCATGTGCGGGGAGTGGGGCTTCGCCCCCCGCATCGCCTACAAGAGCCTCATGACCCGGTTCAACCTGAAGATGGTGGGCATGCAGCAGTGCATCGCCGTCCTGCCCCTGCCCATCCTCCAGCCCGACCTGTGCGCCGAGCTGGTCACCGTCCCCCTGGAGCCGGTGATCCCCTGGGAGATCGCCATCATCCGCCGCCGGGAGGGCTACCGCTCCTTCGCCGCCAACCAGCTCTTCCGCCACATCTGCGACCAC
>CAUBHZ010000053.1 GCA_958435885.1 uncultured Intestinimonas sp.
TGTTATGAAGAAAAAGGAGGCGGGCCCGGTCCAGCTGATCGTCACCCTGTTTGCCATCAGCGCCATCTGCGCTGTGCTGCTGGGCCTGGTGAACAACATCACCATGGGCCCCATTGAGGTGGCCACGCAGGCCAAGACCGAGGCCGCCATGGAGGCCGTGCTCCCCGCCGACTCCTATGATCCGGTGGAGTACACCGGCGGCGATCCCCTGGTCACCGCCGTCTACAAGGCCGGCGACGCCGGCTACGTGGTCCAGGTCGCGCCCTCCGGCTTCGGCGGCGTGCTGGACATCATGGTGGGCGTGAACACCGACGGCACCTGCTCCGGCGTGTCCATCATCAGCCACTCCGAGACCTCCGGCCTGGGCGCCAACGCCACCAAGGAGGACTTCCGGAGCCAGTTCGTGGGCAAGTCCAACGTGTCCGTCACCAAGGACGGCGGCGAGATCACCCCCCTCACCGGCGCCACCATCACCTCCCGCGCGGTCTGCAGCGGTGTCAATGCCGCCATCTCCGCCGTGGGCACCCTGGGTTAAGGAGGTTAGACCATGGACATCAAGAGACAATTCAAGGAAGGTCTGGTCACCCAGAACCCCGTGCTGGTGCAGCTGCTGGGCATGTGCTCCACCATGGCCATCACCACGGTGTTCTTCAACGGTGTGGGCATGGGCCTGTCCGTGCTCATCATCCTGACCTGTTCCAACATCGTCATTTCCGCCCTGCGGAAGATCATCCCCAACTCCATCCGTATCGCCTGCTTCATCGTGGTCATCGCCACCTTCGTGACCATCGTGGATCTGCTGCTCAAGGCCTTCGTACCGGCATTGTCGGACAGCTTGGGCGTGTTTATCCCCCTGATCGTGGTCAACTGCATCATCCTGGGCCGTGCCGAGGGCTTCTGCTACAAGAACGGCGTGGCTGCCTCCGCTGTGGACGGCATCTTCCAGGGCATCGGCTACACCTGGGTGCTGGTGGTCATGTGCCTGGTCCGTGAGTTCCTGGGCAACGGCACCATCCTGGGCGGCCTGAGCTTCATCAACGACAGCAACGGCATCCGCATCCTGCCTGAGGGCGTGGGCGCTCTGGGTATCTCCCTCCCCGTGGGCGGCTTCCTGGTGCTGGCCTGCCTCATCGCCTTCATGCAGTGGGCCCTGGCTCGCTCCGAGAAGAAGAAATCTGAGGAGGTGGCGCAGTAATGGACGTACAGCAGCTCTTTACCATCGCCCTGGGCGCTATCCTGGTCAATAACTTTATCTTCTCCCAGTTCCTGGGCATCTGCCCCTTCATGGGCGTGTCCAAGAAGGTGGACACCGCTCTGGGCATGGGCCTGGCCGTGACCTTCGTCATGGGCCTGGCCTCCGCCGTGTGCTGGATCATCAACGAGTACCTGCTGGTGAACCCCGCCATCTTCGGCGACGGCCCCAACCTGGCCTTCATGCAGACCATCGCCTTCATCCTGGTCATCGCCTCCCTGGTGCAGTTCGTGGAGATGTTCCTGAAGAAGAACGTCCCCTCCCTGTATCAGGCGCTCGGTATCTATCTGCCCCTCATCACCACCAACTGCGCCGTGCTGGGCGTGGTGCTGCTGAACGTGCAGAACAGCTACAACTTCATCGAGAGCGTGGTCTACGGCATCACCGGCGGTCTGGGCTTCCTGCTGGCCATCTTCCTCTTTGCCAGCGTCCGTGAGCGCCTGGATGCCACCATGGACTGCCCCAAGGCTTTTGAGGGCTTCCCCATCGCTCTGGTCACCGCCGGCCTCATCGCTCTGGCCTTCATGGGCTTCAGCGGCCTGAGCGTGTTTTAAGGAGGGGCTGAAATGAATCTGGTTTTAATTGCGTTCCTGGTCCTGGGTGGACTGGGTCTGGTATTCGGCGCCGTGCTGGCCTTCGCTTCCCGGGTGTTCGCCGTTGAGGTGGACCCCCGTGAGGAGGCCATCATCGGCTGCCTGCCCGGCGCCAACTGCGGCGGCTGCGGCTACGCCGGCTGCGGCGGCTACGCTGCCGCCGTGGTGAAGGGCGAGGCGCCCGTCAACAAGTGCGCCGCCGGCGGCGCCGCTGTGGCTGCCCAGATCGGTGAGATCATGGGCGTGGCCGCCGGTGACAGCGTCAAGATGGTGGCCACCGTCCACTGCACCGGCTGCGGCGTGGACCACCAGAAGTACGAGTACATCGGTGTCCACGACTGCGTGGCGGCTGCCCGCCTCCCCGGCGGCGGCCCTCTGAGCTGCGACTACGGTTGCCTGGGCATGGGCTCCTGCGAGAAGGTCTGCCCCTTCGACGCCATCCACGTCGTCAACGGCGTGGCCAAGGTGGACGAGGACAAGTGTAAGGCCTGCAACCAGTGCGTGGACATCTGCCCCCGCCACATCATCGCCCTGGAGCCCTACAAGACCAAGAAGCACGTCACCATCCCCTGCTCCTCCAAGGACAAGGGGCCTGCCGTCACCAAGGTCTGCTCCAACGGCTGTATCGGCTGCTCTCTGTGCGCCAAGTCCTGCCCCAAGGAAGCCATCACCATGGTCAACAACCTGGCCGTCATCGATTACGACAAGTGCGTGGGCTGCGGCATCTGTGCCCAGAAGTGCCCCCGCAAGCTGATCACCGTGGACGGCAAGGTGCCCGAGCCCAAGCCCGCGGCTCCCAAGGCCGCCGCTCCGGCCGCCCCCAAGGCTGCCGCCCCCGCCGCCGAGGCCGCTCAGGCCCCCAAGGCGGAGACCAAGGAGTAAGGCTCCGGTTTCCATCCGACGCAAAAAAGACCTCCCGCCATCGGCGGGAGGTCTTTTTCTGTCTGTGAAGTTCAGCAGCCGGTCATGATGCGGATAATCTCCTCGTCGGTCTCCTTCATGCCCTCCTTGCCCAGGCGGGTCACGTTGCGGAGGGTGGACTCGATGCCCTTGGAGATGATGCCGTCCCCGCCGTGGAACTCCTGGCCGTTGAGGAACATGTAGTAGCCCAGGATGCCGGCGTCCACGGCGGCGGCGATCTTGCCGGCGCAGGAGGCCTTGGCGCCGTCGCAGATGATGCCGGAGGTGATGGCCAGGGCGTTGACGATGGTGTGGGCGGCCTCTGTCCGGCCGCCGCCCAGCAGATAGGCGATGCCAGCCCCGGCGCTGGCCCCGGCGCTGACGGCGCCGCAGTAGGCGGACAGGCGGCCGATGCCCTCCTTCTGGTAGATGGCGGTGAGGTTGGAGAGGGTGAGGGCCCGGTAGAGCCGCTCCGGAGGGCTCTGGAGCTCCTTGGCGTACTCAATGACGGGCAGCGAGACCGTCATCCCCTGGTTGCCGCTGCCGGAGTTGATGACCACGGGCAGCTCACAGCCGCTCATGCGGGCGTCGGAGCCGGCGGCGGCGGCGGCCCGGGCCCGGATCTTCACGTCGTCGCCGTAGATCTTCAGCAGGGTGGAGCCGATGTTGGCGCCCCAGTCCCCCTGGAGCCCTTCCCGGGAAATAGCGGTGTTGTAGGCGATCTGGCGGTCCAGCAGGGGCTTCACGTCCTCAATGTCCACCGTGTCGGCGAAGTCGAAGATGTCGTCAAAGTCCATGAGGGCCCGGTCGGGGGAGGCGGCGGGGGTGGTGCCGCAGCCCACGGCGGGAGCCTCAAAGAAGGTCTCACCGTCCCTTGTCATGGACACGATGTTGGTGTGCTGATTGGCCACCCGGACGGAGGCGGAGTGGCCGCCGGCGCGGACGGTGACGGTGACGTCCAGCACCAGGTCGGTGTCGGCGGGGAGGACCTGGATGGGGGTGGACTCCAGATAGCGGCCCAGCTCCTCCCGCTGCTCCGGGGTGACGGAGGCGATGACCTCCAGCTCACGGCTGGGGTCACCGGCTACCACGCCCACGGCGGCGGCGGTCTCGATGCCCTTCCGCCCGCCGGTGTTGGGGACTACCACGCTTTTGACGTTCTTGATGATGTTGCCGCTGGCGGCCACGGTGATGGCCTCGGGGAGCGTGCCCAGCAGTTCCCGGGCCTTGGCGGCGCAGAAGGAGATGGAGATGGGCTCGGTGCAGCCCATGGCGGGCACCAGCTCCTCGGCCAGGATGCGGAGATAGGCCGCGTAACGGGGATCGTTCTGATTCACGGAAAGGTTCCTCCCACTCAATGTCTTCAATAAGAACTATTTTAATCCTTTTGCTGGAATCTGGCAAGAGAGAGGGGAAAATGGGCAAAAAAATCCCCCAGTCCAACGGACTGGGGGATCTCATGACGTGAGATGACTCAGGCCAGCTTGGCCTTGGCCAGCTCGGTGAGCTGGGTGAAGGCGGCCTTGTCGTTGACAGCCATCTCGGCGAGCATCTTGCGGTTGATGGTCACGCCGGCCTTCTTCAGGCCGTTCATGAAGGTGGAGTAGTTCATGCCGTTCATCTTGCAGGCGGCGGAGATGCGGGTGATCCACAGGGAGCGGATGTCACGCTTCTTCAGCCGGCGGCCGATGTAGGCGTACTTCAGGGACTTCATGACCTGCTCGTTGGCCATCTTGAAGTGCTTGCTCTTAGCGCCCCAGTAGCCCTTCGCCAGCTTCAGGATCTTATTTCTTCTCTTGCGCGTCATCATTGCGCCTTTGACTCTAGCCATTGTCGATTAGCCTCCTATGTTATGGTAAAAAAGTTCTTATTTATAGGGGATCATGCGCTTGATGGCGGGCTCGTTGGTCTTGTCCGCGTAAGCGCCGGCGCGGAGGCCTCTCTTGCGCTTGGTATCCTTGCCGTGGCCGTTGAGGAGGTGGGACTTGAAGGCGTGGGCGCGCTTGACCTTGCCGGTCTTGGTGAGGCTGAATCTCTTCTTCGCGCCGCTGTGGGTTTTCAGCTTGATCTTAGCCATATCAGTTGACTCCTTTTTTTTACTTTGTGGCTTCCTTGGCGTCCTTGGAGACCTTCGGAGACAGGAACATGTTCATGTGGCGGCCTTCCAGCTTGGGCTCCTTGTCCATGACAGCGACCTCTCCGCAGTCCTCCGCGAACTTCAGAAGGAGCTTTCGGCCGATGTCGGTGTGGGCCATCTCGCGGCCGCGGAAGCGGACGGTGACCTTCACCCGGTTGCCCTCGGCCAGAAACTTCTGGGCATTGCGGAGCTTGACATTGAAGTCGTTGACGTCGATGCCCGGGGACATGCGCACCTCTTTGATCTCCACGACGCGCTGATTCTTCCTGGCCTCCTTCTCCCGCTTGGCCTGCTCGAACTTGAACTTACCGTAGTCCATGAGCTTGCACACGGGGGGATTGGCGGTAGGAGAGATCTTTACCAGGTCCAGGTTGGCCTCCTCGGCCTTGGCCAGGGCCTCCCGGGCCGACATGATGCCCAGCTGTTCTCCGGTGTCGGAGATCAGACGGACCTCACGGTCCCGGATCTCGTCGTTGATCTGATGACTCATGTTGCTGATACGAAAGCACCTCCTAATCAAAATAAAACGCGGACACCCCGGAAGGGTACCCGCAATCGACAAGTCAAAACCACGCCGCGAAGGCGGCGGAATTTTTTCTGTGTTGACCTCTTCGCCTTCGGCTGGAGGTGAGGACGGGGGTACCGATCCTGCTTTGTTTTGCGGTAATATTTTATCAGCATTAAATCCATTTGTCAAGCCCTTTTTTGCCCGGCCATCCAGCTCCTGACATTGACATTCCCTCACCCATCGGGCATAATGGGGGCGAGCATGGAAAAGGAGGGGACCGGGGTGAAAAAGGGGAAGCTGGTGGCGCCCATCGTGGTGACGATTCTGCTGTGCCTGTGGTTCGGCAGCTGGCTGGTCCTGTCCTGGACCGCGCCGGGCCTGCGCCTGTGGGCAAAGCTGCTGGGCGCGGTGGTCCCTCTGGCGCTCATCGGCGTATCTCTGTACGTACTGGCCCAACGGATCAACGAAATAAGGAGCGGTGACGAAGATGATCTTGACCACTACTGAGACCATTTCCGGCAGGGAGCTGGAGACCCTGGGCCTGGTCCGGGGCAGCACCATCCAGTCCAAGAACATCGGCAAGGACATTACCCAGAGCTTCAAGACCCTGGTGGGCGGTGAGCTGAAGGCCTACACCGAGATGATGAACGAGGCCCGGGCTCTGGCCACCAAGCGCATGGTGGAGGACGCCCAGCAGCTGGGCGCCGACGCCGTGGTGTGCATGCGCTATGCCTCGGCGGCCGTGATGCAGGGGGCGGCGGAGGTCATCGCCTACGGCACCGCCGTGAAGTTCAAGTAAATCAAAGAGACGGGAACAGCCCCGGCGTCCATAGGACGCCGGGGCTGTCTTTGTGTATAAACCGGAGACTTACAGCAGGATGACGCCGGCCTCCTGGCAGGCACGGAGGGTCTCGTCGTCCCACACACTGGCCTGGACCTCACCGATGTGGGCCTTGCCCAGCAGCTGGACGCACAGCCGGGACTGGCCGATGCCGCCGCCGATGGTGAGGGGGAGCTCACCGGCCAGCAGGGCCTTGTGGAAGGGGAGGCTCCGGCGGTCGTCGCAGCCGGCGATGGTGAGCTGGCGGTCCAGGGCGGCGGGGTCCACCCGGATGCCCATGGAGGAGAGCTCCAGGGCCTGGTTCAGCACGCTGTTCCACACCAGAATGTCGCCGTTGAGGGTCCAGTCGTCATAGTCGGGGGCGCGGCCGTCATGGGGCTTGCCCGACTTGAGGGCGCCGCCGATCTGCATGAGGAAGGTGGTGGGGTGGTCCTTCACCCACAGGTTCTCCCGCTCCTTGGGGGAGAGGTCGGGCCACCGGTCCTCCAGCTCCTGGGTGGTGACGAAGCTCACGGTCCGGCTCACCTCCGGCAGGGACATGAGCTGGGGGAACATGGAGCGGATGGTGGTCTGGGTCTGGCAGACCGCCTCCACGATGGTGGTCACGGTGTGCTTGAGGTAGTCCACGTTCCGGTCCCGGGGGGCGATGACCTTTTCCCAGTCCCACTGGTCCACATAGATGGAGTGGAGGTTGTCGGGCTGCTCGTCCCGGCGGATGGCGTTCATGTCGGTGTAGAGGCCCTCGCCCACGGAGAACTGATAGCGGTGGAGGGCCATGCGCTTCCACTTGGCCAGGGAGTGGACTACCTGGGCGTCCCGGCCGGCGGCGGGGATGTCGAAGGTGACGGGCCGCTCCACGCCGTTGAGGTCGTCGTTGAGGCCGGTGCTGGCCTCTACAAAGAGGGGGGCGGAGACCCGGCGCAGGTTGAGGGCGCCGCCCAGGGTGTCCTCAAAGAGGCGCTTCAAAAGGCCGATGGCTTTCTGGGTATCATAGAGGTTGAGCCGGGGGGCGTAGCCCTCGGGGATGTAGGACTGGTCCATAGGATGGTGGCTCCTTTACGGTAAAGTAGTGAAGCCATTATAATATGGCGGCGCCGGAATTGCAAGGCAAAAGGCGGGGCTTACAGGTCCTGGATGTCCTTCCGGGCCATGGCCCGGCGCTCCGTGAACTTTCTGCGGGTGTTCCTGTAGACCAGCAGAAAGATGAGGGTGGGGATGTTGAAGATCACCAGCACGGCCAGAGGGATCAGGAAGAGAACGGGAGAGGAGGGACCTACCAGGTTGAGAAGCACCACCAGTGCCCAGCACAGGGAGTTGACCACTGAGAGGATGGGCAGCACCCGTCCGGGCCAGGGGCTTTCCAACTTGGCCAGAAAGTATTCCAGCACGGATAGCAGAGCGGTGGGGAGGGCCAGATAGAGGAAGAGAATGGGGACGAGCATGAAAATGCGTACAGTGCTCATAGGGCGGTCTCCTTTGTCGTTTTATTTATGGAAGGATAGGGCGTGGGACGGTGGAGGCACGGAAAAAGAGAGGGTCACAGATCCTGGATGTCCTTCCGGTCCATGGCCCGGCGTTCGGTAAATTTTTTGCGGGTATTCCTGTAGATCAGGAAGAAAATGAGCGTGGGAATGTTGAAGATCACCAGCACGGCCAGGGGGAGGAAATAGAGAGAGGGGTGGAGCATGGTGCTCATGTTGAGCAGCAGGACCAACGTCCAGCCCAGGGCATGGACCGCCGACAGGATGGGCAGTACCCGCCCCGGCCAGGGGCTCTCCATCCGTGCCAGGAAGTACTCCAAAACGCACAGGAGGGCGGTTGGGATGGCATAGGAGAGACAGAGTATGGGAAGGAACGTGAGCAGGGTGTTCAGCATGTTTGTGGCGTTCATCGTACTCATTGGGACCATACAGCATTCTCCTTTGTCTTTTTCTATGCGCAGATGGGGTACTTGGCAGCAGAATTGCAAGGTGAAAATGGGGGAGGCTCACAGGTCCTGGATGTCCTTTCGGTCCATGGCCCGGCGTTCGGTGAACTTTTTATGGGTGTTCCTGTAAATCAGCAGGAAGATGAGGGTGGGGATGTTGAACACCACCAGCGGGACCAGGGGCATCAGGAGCAGGAGTCCCGCTGCGGCGGAAGAGGACAGGTTGACCAGCCACATCAGCGCCCAGAGCAGAGAGTGGACCACCGACAGGATGGGCAGCACCCGGCCGGGCCAGGGAGACTCCAGCTTGGCCAAAAAGTACTCCAGAATGGCCAGCAGGGCGGTGGGGACGGCGTAGTAAAAGAACAGCATAAAGAAGGCGATAAGCGTGGTCATGTATTGCATGAGGAGTCCTCCTTTGCCTTCCGATATTCGCTGATAAGGAGTTTGGCGGCGTCAAAGTCGATCTTCTCGTTGACGGCCAGACGCTTGATGAGGGCCACATAGGGGTCGGCGGCCCGGTCGTCGGCCAGGCGGATCTTCTGGATGAGCCGGTCCAGCCGCAGCCGGACGGTGGGGTAGCTCACCCCGTACTCCCCGGCCACCTCCTTGAGGGAGCCGGAGGCCAGGAGGAAGCGCCGGATAAAGGCCACGTCCTCCTCCTCCAGCTCCGCCATCCACTCAGGTACCACGGAGATCAAAATTATTCACTCCCCTTCAA
>CAUBHZ010000054.1 GCA_958435885.1 uncultured Intestinimonas sp.
TGGTGGCCGATGGTCTGCACCAGCTCCATGACCTCCCGGGCCATGGCCACGCCCTCATCGGAGTTGTAGGGGATGCCCATGTAGAGGAGCATATCGGCAAAGCCCATGACGCCCAGGCCGATCTTCCGGGTCAGCTTGGTGACCTTGTCGATCTCGGGCAGGGGGTACTGGTTGACCTCGATGACGTTGTCCAGGAAGTGGACGGCGGTGCGGATGGTCTGCTCCAGCTTCTCCCGGTCCAGAACGTAGCCGGCGGCGGTCTTCTTCAGGTGGTTGACCAGGTTGATGGAGCCCAGGTTGCAGGCCTCGTAGGGCAGCAGGGGCTGCTCGCCGCAGGGGTTGGTGGACTCGATCTCGCCCTGGCTGGGGCAGGGGTTGTCCCGGTTGAGCCGGTCCAGGAAGATGATGCCGGGCTCGCCGGTGCGCCAGGCCGAGTCCACGATGGCCTCAAAGACCGCCCGGGCGTTGAGCCGGCCGGTGATCTTCCTGGAGGCGGGGTCCACCAGGTCGTACTCCCCGCCGGACTCCACCGCCGCCATGAAGGCCTCGGTGAGGCCCACGGAGATGTTGAAGTTGGTGATCTCCTTGGTGTCGTTCTTGCAGGTAATGAAGTCCATGATGTCGGGGTGGTCCACCCGGAGGATGCCCATGTTGGCGCCCCGGCGGGTGCCGCCCTGCTTCACCGCCTCGGTGGCGGCGTTGAACACCTTCATAAAGGAAATGGGGCCGGAGGCCACGCCGCCGGTGGAGTTGACGGTGGAGCCCTTGGGCCGCAGGCGGGAGAAGGAGAAGCCGGTGCCGCCGCCGCTCTTGTGGATCAGCGCGGCGTTCTTAATGGCGTCGAAGATGTCCTCCATGGAGTCGGCCACCGGCAGCACGAAGCAGGCGGAGAGCTGGCCCAGGGGCCGGCCGGCATTCATCAGGGTGGGGGAGTTGGGCAGGAAGTCCAGGCTGGTCATCAGCTGGAAGAAGTCGGCGGCGGTGGCCGCGGTGTCCGCCTGGGGGTCAAAGCGGGTGTCGGCGGCGGCAATGGCATCGGCCACCCGGTGGAAGAGCTCCTCCACGGTCTCGGTGGGCTGCCCCTGCTCGTCCCGGATCAAATAACGGCGCTCCAGCACCGCCCGGGCGTTCTCACTGATCGGCATAGTCGTCGTCTCCTCTTTCGTTTTTCATTTTGCTCTATCTGTAGGGGAGGACAGGGTCCTCCCGCTGAACGCGCACTACATATTGTATCAGAGAATGCAGTGAAGTCAATATATCGTTTTAGACGAAAAAAACGGAGGGGGTATCCCCTCCGTTGCCGGAACCCTTAGAGCCAGACGGAAAATGCCCGCCAAAGGGGATTTTTACCCCTCTCCGCCGGGCAGGCTGGCCAGGGGGAGGACCAGGGTCATGCGGGTGCCCACACCCCTGCGGGAGAGGACCTCCAGCCAGCCGCCGTGGCGCTCGGCGATGTACTGGGCGATGGACAGGCCCAGGCCGGTGCCGCCCGTCTTCCGGTCCCGGGACTGGTCGGCCCGGTAAAAACGCTCAAAAATATGGGGCAGGCTCCCGGCGTCGATGCCGTCCCCCTCGTCCTGGACGGACAGCCGGGCGGTGCCCTCCGCCGTCTCCAGGGAGAGGGTGATCTCCCCGCCGGCGGGGGTGTATTTGATGCTGTTGTCCACCAGCACCCGGAGACACTGCTTGATGAGGCCCAGGTCGGCGTGGACCGGCACCGGAGCCGTCCCCCAACGGGCGGAGAAGGGGTGGGTCCGGTCGATCATCCCCGTCTCCTTGTACACCTGGGCGGCCACCTCGGTGAGGTCGAAGTCGGTCATCTCCACCTGCATGGTGTCGTTGTCCCCACGGGCCAGGAAGAGAAGCTGCTCCACCAGCTCCTTCATGGCCTCCGCCTCCCCACGGATGGCGTCGATGGCCTCCTGGCGGGTGGCGGGGTCGTCCTTCCCCCAGCGGTCCAGCAGACTGGCGTAGCCCTGGATGACGGCGATGGGGGTGCGCAGCTCGTGAGAGGCGTCGGAGACGAAGCGCATCTGGGCCCGGTAGGCCGCACCCAGCCGGTCCAGCATGGCGTTGATGGCCTCGGCCAGGTCCCGGAGCTCCTTCTGGGTGCCGGAGACGGGGATGCGCTTGTCCAGATGGGTGGCGTTGATCTCGTCCAGCCGCCCCGCCAGGGCGGAGAGCTCGGCGGCCGACATGGTGGGAGGCGCGCTGCCCAGCCGGGCTGCCGCCGCCGCCAGCTCCTGGATGGGGCGAAGGGTCTTTTTGATGGTGCCGGCGTTTTTCAGCAGGTTGAGGAGGAGGCTGAAGAGCTGGCACACCAGCAGGATGCGCCCGGCAAAGGCCAGAATGGTCACCGGCTGCTCCAGGTCCAGGGTGATGGCGTAGGGCTGACCATCGTTGGGCAGGGAGAGGGTGTAGGCGGCGCCCCGGCCGGGGTGGGTCCCCCAGGGACCGAAAAACAGAGGCTCCTCCCCCAGGGTGAGGACCCGCAGGGCCTGCTCCCCCTCCGGGAGGGCCTGGTCCCCCAGGGTCATGGGCAGCAGAAGGCCGCCCAGCCGCAGGCCGGACTCCGACGGCGCCTCCTCCAGCGCCGAGACGGTGTAGTCCCCCGCCGACATCCACACCGTGGCCTCGGCAGAGGGCACCCCCCGCTCTTCCACCAGTTGGGCGATCTCTCCGCACTGGCGGTCCGCCCACAGGAGAATGCCCCCCCAGGAGAGCGCCAGCAGCAGCAGGTCGGTGGTGAAGTAGATGCCCAGCAGCCGCAGAAAGAGCCGCAGATTGAGCCGCAGGACGATGGAGGAGCGGATGCCGCCCCGGTCCTGCTTGGGTTTGGAGGCCATGTCCGCCCCTCCTTTCCGGTCAGATGGGATCTCCGCCCTCAGCCCTCCTCACGGATGGCGTAGCCCACGCCCCGGACGGTGTGGATGAGCTTGACGCCGAAGCGCTCGTCCAGCTTGGAGCGGAGGAAGCGGATGTAGACGTCCACGGCGTTGGTCTCCCCGGCGAAGTCGAAGCCCCACACGTTGTCCAGCAGGGATTCCCGGGAGATGACCTTCTCCTTGTTCTCCAGCAGGTAGCGCAGCAGGTCGAACTCCCGCCGGGTGAGCTCCACCGGGGTGCCGGAGACGCTCACCTCGTGGCGCTCCACGTCCATGGAGAGCGGGCCGCAGGTGAGCTTGGGGACCTCCGCCGGGGCGGCGGGGTGCTTGCGCAGGGCGGCCCTGATCCGGGCCAGCAGCTCCTCGATGGCGAAGGGCTTGGTCACATAGTCGTCCGCCCCGGCGTCCAGCCCCGACACCTTGTCCACCACCGCGTCCCGGGCGGTGAGCAGGATCACCGGCGTCTGCCGCTCCTTCCGCAGCCGGCGGAGCACCTCCATCCCCGAGAGGGCGGGGAGCATGATATCCAGTAAAATGAGGTCGAATTCCCCCGTGAGAGCCCGGTCCAGCCCCGTCCGGCCGTCAAAGGCCTTCTCCACCTCGTAGCCCTCATAGCGCAGCTCCAGCTCCACCATCCGGGCCAGCTTCTCCTCATCTTCCACCAGCAAGATCCGTTCCGCCATGGACGGGTCCCTCCTTTTTCCTTATGAACGGCGCAGCCGCGCCAGAAAACGGTCAATGGTCTCCCGCAGGGAGGTTAGGAAGCTCCGCACGGTCTCCCCCTCCACCAGAGGACCGGAGAGCCGGTACCGGAAGCCCAGCAGCAGCCCCACCCCCAGCACCACGGCGATCTCCACGAAGAAAAAGAGCAGGAGGACCACCAGGATGAGCAGAGGGACCGAGGCCGCCTGCTGTCCCTTCCGCCACACCTCCAGCCGGGTGGCCAGACAGTTGTGGAAGAGGTCTTTCAGGCCCTCTCTCAGATCGGACCAGGGGACGACCAGCACGCCGCTGTGCCGGGCGCTGTCCGAACCCTCCGACGGACCGGGTCCGGAGGGCGGCGGCGTGCCGCCGGAGTTGGGACGGGTGGAGTAGAAGCCGCCCCCCGGCGGCGTCGGCGTCAGTCCCATCCGCTCCAGCTCCAGCATGGCCGCCAGGGCGTCCCCGTTGTTCCGCTCCAGGGCGGAGAGGGCGGCGATCACATCCACCCCGGCGGCCTCGCTGAGCCGCCGGGCCTGCTCCACCGTCACCGACATGGTCCTCCCCCTCTCCCCGTTATCCTCCTCTATGATAGCCCGTTTTGCCTAAAAGCCCCTTTGGGCTTTCTTTAGATCTCATTAAAAATGCCGGAGCCCAGACCGGGCACACAGGTACCTTGATGATAGCACATCCGTATGTTCGGGACAAGGGTGGGGGTTTACCCTGGACCCGGGGCTGTGATATAATCGAAGCGATCACTTGCAGAGAAAGGAGGGATGGTCCATGCGGAAACGGCTCCTGGCCGCACTGTGCGCCGCCGCCCTGCTGGCGGTCCTCATCCAGGGCTACGCCGCCGGGGAGGAGTGGGACGCCAACGTCATCTTCCTGGCCCTCAACGACTCCCCCGTCCCCCTCAGCGACAGCACCATGCCCATCAACGTGGGCGGCACCATCTACCTCCCCTACTTCATGCTGGACGCCAACCAGAACGGCGGTATCCGGCTGGGCATCATCAACGGCGGGCAGGACAAGGTGAAGAACACCCTCACCCTCTACAACACCGAGCCAAAAAACCTGACCTTCGACCTGCGGACCGGCATCTCCTACGACTATATCCCCGACGGCGACCGGCAGACCCCCACCGCCATCATCCGCAACGGCCAGATCTACGTCTCGGCCAGCTCCACCTGCTCCTACTTCGGGGTGCGCTATATCTACAGCAACATCCAGTTCGGGGACAAGAGCTACCCCTATATCCGCATCCGCACCGACAACGTGGCTCTGGACGACACCGCCTTCAAGAGCTCCGCCTCCACCACCTACCTCATCCAGCTCCAGAACTACTACCGCACCGTGACCGGTCAGAGCGGGGACGGCTCCGTCTCGACCCCGGTCACGCCGGTCCCCTCTCTGCCGGTCCAGACGCCGGAGGACGGCCAGGACCGCGGAGGCGTCCGGGTCTACCTGGCGGTGCGCAGTGACACCGGAGAGGCAGGCGCCGAGATGCTGGAGCTGCTGCGGGGCTACGGCTGGGGCTGCCTGCTGCTGGTGCCCGCCGATCAGGTGGCCGCCCGGGACGACCTCATCCGCAAGGCGGTGGGGGAGGGAAACATGATCGGCCTCATCACCGACGCGGATGACCTGGGACAGGCCAGGCGGGAGCTGAAGGAGGCCAACGAGCTCCTCTCCCACGTGGCTCTCACCAACACCCGGATCGTGCTGGCCGAGGACACGGCGGTGGCCCAGGGCCTGGAGGATGCGGGCTGGCTGTGCTGGGAGGACGACATCGACGGCGTCCCCGGAGAGCGGAGCAGCAGCGCCGTCTACTACCAGATCAGCCTCCGCCTGGAGGACCGGGAGAGCCGGGCCGGGATCACCCTGGACGACAGCAGCACCTCCGCCTCCGTGCTCAGCCGCCTCCTCTCCACCCTGCGGGAGGACGGCTACAGCGTGCGCCTGGCGGTGGAATCGGAATTTTAAGGACGGAGGATGTGTTCCATGGGAAAAAGCCGCTATTTTGACAATGCCGCCACCTCCTTCCCCAAGGCGCCCGGTGTGGCCCAGGCCATGGCGGACTACCTCACCCGGGTGGGCTGCAACGTGGGCCGGGGGGACTACCAGCCCGCCTATGCCGCCGCCGAGCGGGTGCTGGAGGTCCGGGAGAAGCTGTGCCGGCGCTTCGGCGCACCCGACCCCCGGAACGTCATCTTCACCCCCGGCTGTACCTACGGCCTCAACATGGTCCTCAAGGGGGTGCTGAAGCCCGGGGACAAGGTGGCCGCCTCCCCCATGGAGCACAACGCCGTGCTCCGGCCGCTCACCCAGCTGGAGCGGCAGGGGGTGGAGATCGTCTGGCTGCCCTGCGCAGACACGGGGGAGCTCCTCCTGGACCAGGCGGCGGAGCGCCTCACCGCCGATGTGCGGCTGTGTGTCCTCACCCACGCCTCCAACGTGTGCGGCACCAGCATGCCCATCGAGGCGGTGGGGAGGCTGTGCCGGGAGCGGGGCATCCTCTTCTGTGTGGACGCCGCCCAGAGCGCCGGCTTTCTGCCCCTGGACATGGGAGCCATGGGCATCGACGCCCTGGCCATGCCGGCCCACAAGGGTCTGCTGGGTCCCCAGGGCCTGGGGGCGCTCCTCCTCACCGACGCCCTGGCCCTGGCCATGGAGCCTCTGGTCTCCGGCGGCACCGGGAGCCGCTCCGACCTCTTGGAGATGCCCCCCTTCCTCCCCGACCGGCTGGAGGCGGGCACCCTGAATCTGCCCGGCATCTACGGCCTGGGCGCCGCGCTGGACTGGTGGGAGGGCCAGGATGAGGCCGCCCTCCGGCACCGGGAGGAGCGCCTTACCGGCCACCTTATCGCCCGGCTGGCCGAGTACGAGGAGGACGGCCTCCGGGTGCTGGGCACCAAAGATGAAAAAAAACAGGTGGGTGTGGTGTCGGTAGATTTTCTGGAAAAGGACAACGCCGAGTGCGCCTACCGGCTGGAGCGGGACTTCGGAATCCAGACCCGCTGCGGCCTCCACTGCGCCCCTCTGGCCCACAAGACCCTGGGCACCTACCCCCAGGGCACCGTCCGCTTCTCCGTGGGACCCTTCACCTCGTTTGAGGACATCGACTATGTCCAGGGCGCCGTGGCGGAGATCCTGTGCGGATAAATATTTAAAATATAGGTTACATCATCAATATGCCGGGAAGCATAAATGGATCTGTTGAGGAAAATGGGAGGTGTCATGAGGTGGCGCAGCGGTAGCAGCGCCACTTTGACATATTTAGAGTATCACAGCTGGATGATGTACTTTATATTCAGCAGCGTTGGCATTCTGAATCGAAATAGCGATAGTTGTCATGGTCCTGTCTTGCGAGATCGGAGGCAATGATGATCAAAATTGGGATAGTTGTTCCGGAAGGCAGCGGAACGTTCCGCGAAGACGCTCAAAAAATTGCAGCAAAGATCAATATTGAGCCTTATTTTTGTTACGGACATTTTGCAAGTGTCCTGCCTACCGTGCGGAAGATGTTAAGAGAGAACCCGGAGATAAAGGCGTTGATCGCTCGATCGACAACAGCAACATTTTTGCGTAAAGAGTTCGGATTGCCGGTTGTGGATCTGAACCTTACCGACTTTGATTTTGCCAAGACAATATCTGAACTGCCCGATAAGAGTGGGAATTTTATTGTCGTACAATTTTATCCTTCTGCTTCAACGTACGATGTGGAAGCTATATCCAGAGTATGCAATATCAGTTTAAAGACAATTTTTCTGGATGCAAATCGTCCCAATGATATCTGTAAGTTCATCGAGGAAGCAGGCTGTGACCGCGTTGTCAGCTCTGTGGCGGTTGTGGCGGAGCCTTGCCGCGAGGCCGGTAAGGAGGTGATCTCGCTGCGGTTTTCACCGTCTGCAATCGAGAGCGCGATGCGTCAGGCGTTGTATATGATTGAAAATAATCGGCGTGAAGTGGAGAGAACGGAACAGCTGCTGCAGATCCTGAACGCCTTTTCTGAAGGATTCCTTGCTGTAGATAGTCATGGGAAGATTGCGATGTTTAATCAAGCCCTCTGCGAAATCGCGGGAATTCGCTCATCGACGGTGATCGGTGCATCTTTGGCAGAGGTAAAAGATACGATGTACTTCGTGAAATTACTGACGGAGGCATCCAATGAGAGCATTTTAAATTATCATGGGAAAAAGTATATCGTCAATCGGCCGTATTTCCCGAGCACGGGCCTTTTGCGCAGCATTTGGAGCGTAAGTAATCTATCAGACATCCAAGAAAAGACGGCCATTTACCAGAAGAAATTGGTAAATAGTGGGTATAAAGCCCGGTATCACTTCAGTGATATTGTTTCGGTAAGCCCGATGATGGAGTCCATCAAAGAAAAGGCCAAGAGCTATGCTCACACAGACTGCAATATTCTCATTCTGGGTGAGAGCGGTACAGGCAAAGAAATGATGGCGCAGAGCATCCATAATGAAAGCGAGTACAGGAATGGACCATTTGTTGCCATTAACTGCGCTGCGCTTCCGGAAAACTTGCTGGAGAGTGAGTTGTTTGGCTATGAGGAGGGTGCATTTACAGGCGCGCGTCGGAACGGGAAAGAAGGGCTGATTGAACTTTCCAATCACGGAACGCTTTTTTTGGATGAGGTGAGCCTGATGCCGTTGGCGCTCCAGGCCAAATTATTGCGCAGCCTGCAGGAAAGGCAGATCAGTCGGTTGGGAGGAACAAAAATCATCAGTGTGGAGAACAGAATCATCTGTGCCACGAACGATGATTTGATGAAGGCAGTGAGGAGCGGGCAGTTCCGAGAAGACCTATATTATAGGTTGGATGTTTTGAATATTCGGGTACCCCCGCTGAGAGAGCGGGTAGGTGATATTCCGTTTTTGGTGCGGACATTGCTGCGCCGAAAAGGAATTGCCCGCCGAAGACTGATGGGGATTGACGAGTCGTTAATTCACTACTTTACGTCGTACAGCTGGCCCGGAAATTTCCGGCAGCTTGAAGCTTTTCTGGAACGGCTCTTTGCCCTGAATCACGGGATTCAAGTTCAAGAGGACCTTCTTCGGAGTCTGTTCAAAGAGCTCCCGCCGGACACCAAAGAAAAAGTGAACCATTCTGATGCCGATGGAAATGCGTATCATCCCGCGCCCAAGGAAGGCTATCTGGTTTCAGGTACCCTGGCAGAAACAGAGGAACAGATCATACGGGAAGACTAACGGCGATGCGGTGGTAATCTAGGGACACTTA
>CAUBHZ010000055.1 GCA_958435885.1 uncultured Intestinimonas sp.
AAAACATGGTCTTTTCCGGCTCCCTGGTCACCTACGGCCGGGCCACCGTGCTGGTCACCGCCACCGGCATGGACACCGAGCTGGGCAAGATCGCCGCGCTCATGAACCAGACCCAGCAGCGCAAGACCCCGCTCCAGGAAAGTCTGGACAAATTCAGCGCCAAGCTGGCCACCGTCATCATGATCATCTGCGCCGCGGTGTTTCTGCTCTCCATCTTCCGTACGGGCATGGGCGTGCTGGACTCCCTCATGTTTGCCGTGGCCCTGGCCGTGGCCGCCATCCCGGAGGCCCTCTCCTCCATCGTCACCATCGTCCTGGCCCTGGGCACCCAGAAGATGGCCAAGGAAAACGCCATCATCAAGGACCTGAAGGCGGTGGAGAGCCTGGGCGCCGTGTCGGTGATCTGCTCGGACAAGACGGGCACCCTGACCCAGAACAAGATGACCCCCCAGAAGATCTACGCCGACGGCTCCCTGCTGGAGGGTGATGATCTGGACCTGGTCAACGATGTACAGCGGCTCCTGCTGAAGGCGGCCCTCCTGGCCAGCGACGCCACCACCGACCCGGCCACCGGCACCAGCATCGGCGACCCCACCGAGGTGGCCCTGGTCATGCTGGGCGACCGGCTGGAGATCGACGAGGTGGCCTACCGCCGGCAGCACCCCCGCATCGGGGAGCTAGCCTTCGACTCCGACCGGAAGCTCATGAGCACCCTCCACGACATCGACGGCGTGCCCACCCTCTACACCAAGGGCGCCATCGACGTGCTCCTGGCCCGGTCCACCCACGTCCTCACCCGGGAGGGCAAGGTGCCCATGACCCCCGAGTGGAAGGAGCGCATCTCCCGGGTGAACATGGAGCTCTCCATGGAGGGCCTGCGGGTCCTCTCCTTCGCCTACCGGGAGCTGCCGGAGAACCACACCCTCACCCTGGACGACGAGAAGGACTTCACCTTCATCGGCCTCATCTCCATGATCGACCCGCCCCGGCCCGAGGCCATCCAGGCCGTGGCCGACGCCAAGCGGGGCGGCATCCGCACCATCATGATCACCGGCGACCACAAGGTCACCGCCTCCGCCATCGCCAAGCAGCTGGGCATCTTCCGGGAGGGGGATGAGGCTGTCTCCGGCGTGGAGCTGGACAACATGAGCGACGCCGACCTGGACCACCGTCTGGAGAAGATTTCGGTCTATGCCCGGGTGTCCCCCGAGCACAAGATCCGCATCGTCTCCGCCTGGCAGCGCAAGGGCAAGATCGTCTCCATGACCGGCGACGGCGTCAACGACGCCCCCGCCCTCAAGGCCGCCGACATCGGCGTGGCCATGGGCATCACCGGCACCGAGGTCTCCAAGGACGCCGCCTCCATGATCCTGGCCGACGACAACTTCGCCACCATCGTCAAGGCGGTGGTCAACGGCCGCGGCGTCTACACCAACATCAAGAACTCCATCAACTTCCTCCTCTCCGGCAACATGGCCGGCATCCTCTGCGTCCTCCTCACCTCCATCCTGGGCCTGTCCGTCCCCTTCGCTCCGGTGCACCTCCTCTTCATCAACCTCCTCACCGACTCCCTGCCCGCCATCGCCATCGGCGTGGAGCCGGCCACCGGCGGTCTGCTGGACCAGAAGCCCCGTGACCCCAAGGAGCCCATCCTCACCAAGGGCCTCCTGGGCAAGATCTTTGCCTACGGCGCCATCATCGCCGCCGCTGTCATGGCCGCCTACTTCATCGGCCTCCGGGACGCCGGCGCCGAGCTGGCCATGACCATGGCCTTCTCCACCCTCACCCTGGCCCGGCTCTTCCACGGCTTCAACTGCCGCGGCCTCCCCTCCATCTTCCGCATCGGCCTCACCACCAACAAGGCCAGCATCGGCGCCTTCTTCGCCGGCGTGGTGCTCCTGGCCGCCGTTCTCTTCATCCCCGGCCTCAACACCCTCTTCGAGGTGGCTCCCTTCACCATGCGGGAGATCGGCCTGGTGGTCCTGCTGGCCTTCCTGCCCACGGTGGTCATCCAGATCTACAAGGTCATCAACGACGCCGTCCAGGCCTCCCGGCGGAAATGATCCCCATACGCAAAAAAGCGGAACAGACGTAAGTCTGTTCCGCTTTTTTCATGTCTCCTCCTCCGTGGGGCGGAAGTATTTCCGCAGTGAGAAGAGGCCGAACATGAGCATCAGGGCCACCACCATGGCTGCCAGGGCCAAGCCGAGGAAGAGGAGGCCCGCGAGCTTCTCCTGAAAAGAGCCGTCGGAGAAGCTGAACTGCGTCCCGTTGGGGAAGGGCCAGGTCAGAACGGCAAAGGCGGTGAGGAGGAGGGTGTGGACCGTCCGCAGCCGCAGCAGGCTCCGGTCCAGCGCCTCTCCCTGGGGCTGGTAGCGTGCCGCCAGGTGGGCGAAGTCGGTGAAGAGCTGGAAGTGGAAGTAGATGGCCGCCACGGAGATGAGCAGGTCCATGGGCCGAAATTGTCCGTCCAGGGTCCCGCCAAAGAGGGTGAAGACCCAGTCCGCCCCCGCCCACACCCCCAGCAGCACGCACAGGGGCCGCAGCAGGATGAGGTCCCGCTCCTCCTCCTCCAGACAGCCGATGGCCGACCACAGCAGGAGGTAGCACACGAAGTCGGGGAGGATGTTGAGGGAGCCCAGGTTGATGTTGAAATAGAGAAAGAAGTAGGCCCAGGCGGCGTGGGACACCCCACGGTACAGCTTCTCATGGTCTGGGATCACGACGCATCCCCTCCTTCCACGGGCCGGAGCTCCACGATCTGCTCCTCCCGGCCGTCCACGTAGGTGAGGACCATGCGGTAGTGGTCCGGCCACATCGGCGCTTCATTGGGGTCGTCCCCGAAGCCGGAGCCGCCGCCGCTTTGCAGGCCGCCGTCATCCCTGGCGTTGCCCCAGAAGGTGCCGTCGCTGCTGCTGCCCTGGCCGGAGCCGAATTCCAGAGCGGGGCCGCTGCCGTCGGCGTACACCGGAGCGGCGGCGTAGCGATTTACCAGGTCAATGGCCCCGGGAACGGTCTCGGTGCCGGTGAAATAGTAGTACTCCCTGGCGGCGTCGAACCGGGCGTTGGGCTTGGGGGTGGTGTCAAAGGAGGTGGAGGGGCCGAAGAACCAGGAGCCGCCGGTCTCCACTGTGTTGTCCACGGTGTGGACGGTCTGATAGGCGATCTCCAGGCGGAGGCCGTCCGTGTCGGCGGCGTAGGTCATTGCGGCGGGGAAGGCGGGATCTCCGTAACCATACCAGGCGCGTACTTCATAGGCCGAACTGGTTTTCACGATCTGAAAGTCCCCTAGGGGAAGGACTACCCAGCGGTCCCCCTGCCGCTCCGCCCGGACAGCCTGCCAGGCGGCGTAGGCATAGCCCTCCTCGCTCTCACGGACCGGCGGGGCGTCGGGACCGTCCAGGTAGGCCAGCTGGAGGGGAAAGACCACCACGGCGGTATAGCCGCTGTCCGCCTCGGTGAGATTGTAGAGAGAATAGCCCGCGGCCTGGTCGGGATAGCCCGGCAGGCCGCTCTCCCAGTGCTCGTGGACCCAGGGGTCGGGGCCGTGGGCGAAGGACTCCATCCGGGCAGCCAGTTCGGCCTGCTGGTCAATAGGGGCGCACAGGGCCCGGTAGATGCCGTTTTGTTCGATGACCGCCTTGCCGTAGGCGTCCAGGGCGCCGGCGGCGGTGGTGCAGGGGGTGAGCCGGGCCGAGGCCATGGCGGTGTGGAACTCCAGCTCGCCGGAGTGGCCCAGGCCGTTGGCTTTGGCCAGGGTCTGGCCCTGTCCCAGCACCAGGGGGAAGAGGAGCACCACCGCCACGCATACCGAGGCCAGGGCCATCCCCGCCGGGTAGCGCTTGAACCGGGCGATGGCCTCGATGCGTTCCCGGATGTTGCGCCCGCCGTTGGCCATGGAGGAGGTGCCGGGCGCCCGGGCGTATTTGCCCGAGGCCATGGAGAGAAGGATGTGCCCATAGTCCCGGCGGTCCTCTCCCTCCAGACGCTCCAGCACCCGCTGGTCGCAGAGGGCTTCGGCGTCGTTGCCCGCCCGGTCGGCGCAGTACCACAGGAGGGGGGTGCACCAGTGGAGGCACCGGAAGAGGCAGATGAGGAGGCCCCAGGCGGCGTCGTGATACTTGAGGTGTAAAAGCTCGTGGAGAAGCACCTTGTCGTCCACCGCCTGACCGGCAGGGAGGGCCAGCACCGGCCGGACCACTCCGCAGACGAAGGCGGAGGGCAGTCCATCCACCTCAACTGCCCGGCAGAGGGGGAGGTCATATCGGGCCGCCACCCGGCGGAGCTGAGCGTCGTCAGCTGGGCTCCCACGGCGGAGGGCCAGCCGTAGCCGGAGATAGGTGAGGGCGTACCACGCCAGCAGCACCACCACCCCGGCCACATAGAGGAAGTAGAGGACGTCCAGGGGCGTCTGGGGTCCGCCCAGGGGGGTAGGCAGGGGGATGGGAGCCACCACCTGGATGAGGGAGTAGTCCCCGGTGAGGGCGGTCTTGAGGGTTTCCAGCCACAGGGGCCAGTTGAGGAGGACGTACCGCCCGCCCTGCCCGGCGGGGTGGAGGAGCACCAGGGCCAGCAGGCCCCAGATGCCGAACTGCCACCGGGGGGAGAGCTTGTCCCGGAACAGATACTTGACCACCAGCAGGAAGGCTGCCGCTCCGGAGGCGGTGAGGGTCTGGAGGAGGAAGGACCAGAGGTCGGTCATACTGTCACCTCACTTTGGAGAGATGGAGAAGTGTAATTGTGGGGCGCGACAACCCGGCGCGCCATAGATTGGCCCATGCTGTGGGAAAGGAGGCTCACACCTCCATGTCGTCCAGGAGGGCCTTGAGCCGGTCACGCTCCTCGGCGGAGAGGGGGGACTCCTTCAGAAAGGCGGCCACCAGGTCCCCGGCGGAGCCCCGGTATACCCGTGTGAGAAAACTCTGTCGCTCCTGGGCCTGACAGGTCTCCCGGTCCAGGGCGGCCCGGTAGGTGTGGGGATAGTTTTCCTTGTGGATGGTCACCAGGCCCTTTTTCTCCATCCGGGTCAGGTAGGTGAGCACCGTGTTCCGGCTCCAGCCGGTGGCGGGGCGGAGGGCCTCCACTACCTCACCCAGGCTGGCACCGCCGCTGTCCCACAATGCGGTGAGGACCTGCCACTCGCTGTCGCTGAGTCGGGGCATAAAAACACCTCCTACAAGTGTAGCATCTCTGCCAAGATACTACACCTGTAGGAGGCATCTGTCAAGGGCTTCTCACACCAGACCGTTGACGGCGGACACCCGGGCGTTGAGGGCGTCCAGGTCGGGGAGGTCCACCGGGTCATTGGTGAGGCCGTAGTTCTGTTTCAGGGTGAGGATGCGCCGGACACTCTGGTCCAGCCGGTCCGTGGTGATGCGTCCGGCGTCCACGGCGTCCAGGAGGGCGGCGCAGACCTCCTCCACGCTGCCCGTCTCATGGCAGACCAGCAGCACGTCGCACCCGGCCTCCACGGCCAGCACGGCGGCCTCCCCCAGGCCGTAGCTCTGGGTGATGGCCCCCATGGTGAGGTCGTCGGTAAAGACCACCCCGTCAAAGCCCAGCTCCTCCCGGAGGAGGCCGGTGACCACTTCGGAAGAGAGGGTGGCGGGCCGGTCCGGGTCGATCTGTGTCAGGAGGATGTGGCCCACCATGACGGCGGGAGCACCGGCGTCGATGGCGGCCTGGAAGGGGAGCAGCTCGAAGTCCAGCAGCTCCTCACGGGTCTTGTCCACCACTGGCAGGCCCACGTGGGAGTCGGTGTCGGTGTCCCCGTGGCCGGGAAAATGCTTCACCACCGGGATGGTGCCGCTCTCCTCCATGGCGGTGAGACAGGCGAGCCCGCGCTGGGTCACAGTCTCGGCGTCGGAGCCGAAGGCTCGTTTGCCGATGACGGTGTTGTTGGGGTTGGACCAGATGTCCAGGGAGGGGGCGAAGTCGGTGTTGAGGCCGAAGGCGGCGCACTCCGCTCCCAGGGTGGAACCGAAGGCCGCCGGGTCGGACACGTCGTAGGCGTTGGGCAGCCGCTGGATCTCCGGGGGCATCCGCTCCACCAGCCCGCCCTCCTGGTCGGTGGAGAGAAAGAGGGGGACGCCGCCGCCCGCCAGGGCCTTCAGGCCGTTGGTGAGGTCGGTGAGCTGCTGGGCGCTCTCCACGTTCCGGCCATAGAGGATGAGCCCGCCCACGTGGTAGTCCTGAAGATAGGACCGGGCCTCCTCACCGGCCTGGGTCTCGTAGAAGCCGGCGATGAGGAGCTGCCCCACCTTCTCCTCGGTGGTCATAGCGGAGAGGGCCTCCTCCACCGGGTCGGGGGTGGGGGTCGGCGTGGGTGTGGGCGTCGCGCTGGGCGCGGGGGTCAGCGTGGAGGTCGGAGAGGCGGTGGGGGTGGGCGCGGCCTGACATCCGACGGTCAGAATGAATACAAAGAGCAATAATGCGGCGGTAATATGCCGTCTCGTCATCGCTTTTTCTTTCCTTTCCCCGGCTTGGGCGGCCGGTAGCCGGGCTTGGAGGAGGGCTTGCGGCCTCTGCCGCCCCTGCCCTTGGGCGGCCGTCCGGCCTCCTTCACGGGCTTGGCGGGCCGGGCCGGCTGGGCGGCGGGGACCACCCCGGGCAGGGTGAAGTCGATCTGGCCGGAGCCGGGGTTGGCGGCGGCGCAGAGGACCTCCAGGGGCATGCCGAAGGTGTAGGTGAACTTGGTCCGGGCACCGGTGAGGGTCATGCGGACCTCGTCGTACTCGTAGCGGTCGTCGGGGAGGGCGGTGACGGGGAGAAGGCCCTCCACGCCGTTGGGGAGGCCCACAAAGAGGCCGAACTTGGTGACACCGGTGACGGCGCCCTGGAAGGTATCCCCCACGTGGGCGGTCATGAACTCGGCCATATAGCACTTCTCAATATCCCGCTCGGCGGTCATGGCGTGGACCTCCCGGTCGGAGGACTGCTTGGCGGCCCGGTCGGCGGCGGTGGTGAGTTTTCCCTTCTTCTGCTCCAGGGAGCCGTCCAGCAGGGCGGTGAGGATGCGGTGGACCATGAGGTCGGGGTAGCGGCGGATGGGGGAGGTGAAGTGGCAGTAGTACTTGGCGGCCAGGCCGAAGTGGCCCAGGTTCTCGGTGTCGTACCGGGCCTTCATGAGGCTGCGGAGGACCATGGTGTGGACGGCGGGGGCCTGGGGGGTGCCCTTCACCGACTCCAGCACCTTCTGGAGGCTGCCGTTGTCGGCCTGCTTCAGGTCGATGCCCAGGGGGGCCAGCATGGCCTTCAGGTTGGTCACCTTGTCCTCGGAGGGCTTTTCGTGGACCCGGTAGACAGCGGGGAGGCCCGCCTTTTTGAGGTGCTCGGCCACGCACTCGTTGGCGGCGAGCATAAAGGATTCGATGAGCTTTTCCGACTCCCCGGTCTCCCGCACCCGGATGTCCACCGGAGCGCCGGTCTCGTCGCAGACGATATAGCACTCCTGGCTCTCCAGGTCCAGGGCGCCCCGGGCACGGCGGCTCTTCTCCAGGACCTTGGCCAGCCCCGCCATGTCCCGGAGCATGGGCAGGATGTGGGCGTAGCGCTCCGCCAGGGCGGGGTCCTGGTCCTTGAGGAGGATGTTGCAGTCGTCATAGGTCATCCGCTCGGTGGAGCGGAGGACGGTCTTGACGATCTTGTGGTCCAGCACCTGGCCGTGGCCGTCCATGGTCATGATGCAGGAGAGGGCCAGCCGGTCCACGTGGGGGTTGAGGGAGCAGATGCCGTTGGAGAGCTCCTCGGGCAGCATGGGGACCACCTGGTCGGCGAAGTACACCGAGGTGGCCCGGTGGAAGGCCTCCAGGTCCAGGGGGGAGTTTTCGGTCACATAGTGGGCCACGTCGGCGATGTGGACCCCCAGGACCCAGTGTCCCTCGCTGTCCTTCTCCAGGCTGACGGCGTCGTCAAAGTCCTTGGAGGAGGCGCCGTCGATGGTGATGACGGTCTTGTCCCGCAGGTCCAGCCGGCCGACGCAGGCGGCGGGGTCCACCTCCTGAGGGGCCAGCTGGGCGGCGGCGGCCACCGGGGCGGGGAAGTCCCGGTCGATGCCGTGCTCGTAGAGGAGGGCGGCCACGGCGGCCTGACGGGTGCCCTCCTTGCCGAAGGAGAGCTTGAAGGTGCCCGTGGGGGGCAGCTTGGCGCTGCCGTAGCTGGTGACGGCCACGGCGATCTTGTCCCCCGCCTTCAGCTTGGCGGCGGAGCGGCCCACGATCTTCACGGCGTTGGGGTAGCGGTCGCTGGTGGGCTGGAGCCACACCTCCCGGCCCCGGCGCTCCACGGCGCCCACCAGGGTGCGGTTGGTCCGCTCCACCACGGCGGTGATTTTTGCGATCTGCCGCTGGGGGTCTTTGGGGTCGGCACTGGTCTGGGCGGTGACCTTGTCCCCCGTCCAGGCGCCGCCGTCGCAGCGGGGCGGCACAAAGAGGTCGGACTCCCGGCCCACCGCGCCCTCCGGCGTAAAGAAGCCGAACCCACGGGCGGTGGCCTGATAGGTTCCCTGTAAGTTCATGAAAAAAGATTCTCCTTTGTATCCTTGTCTCTGTCTGCCGGCACAGCCGGCGCTTCTCTCCTAGTATATCACCAATTTGCCCGCCTGCAACGAAAAAAGGACGCGCCCGGAAGGGCACGTCCTTTTTTTGGTCCATTTTCGTCCGTCTGTCTCAGGCGGCGGCGCCGTCGGGCAGCAGGCAGAGCACCAGAGTCAGGATCATGAAGCCGATGGCCACCCACTTGGTCCAGCGGGCCAGCTTGGCGTCCCAGCTCTTGGCCTTGTTCTTGGA
>CAUBHZ010000056.1 GCA_958435885.1 uncultured Intestinimonas sp.
GCCTCACACCCTTTGCCTATGACCGGGAGGGAGACTATCTGCGCGGCGGCTAAAAGACCCGCGCCGTACGGGACCGGATCGTCCCCGTTCACCCCAAGATCAAGCCGTATCTGCTCCGCTGGCTCTCCCGTGGAGGCAGCACCATCATCTGTGGGGACACTGGCCGCCGCCTGACTTATGACTGGTACTGCAAGCATGCCTTCAACCCTATTGTAGCGGATCTCGGCCTCCCCCAGGCCACCCCTCATTGGTGCCGTCATACCGCCTTCACCCGCCTCCACGCTGCCGGCGCGCCTGATTTGGAGATCAAGCGCATCTTGGGGCATGCGGACAGCAACGTGACCGAACACTATACCAAGACAGACATTGAGCAGCTTAGGGCCGCCATTTTGCTCTTGGCATAATCACTAAATACCACCCATTCGTAACGGGCAAGTAACGGGTTAATAACAAACTGGGCCGCAATCCCTTGCGGCCCAGTCTTTTCTAAATATCCGAAATTTAATCAATTTCCAAGGCGGGACTCACAAACCCCAGGTCCTTCCCGGTCTGGCAAAGATTGTGCCTTGCCCCGGCGGGGAAAATTAGTTACAATTCGGTTACAACTTTTCAGGAGGACCCCATGATGAAACGCCTTTTTCTGAGTCTGGCCCTGAGCCTCTCTCTGACCTTGACTCCGGCCCTGGCGGCCGGCACCCTGACCGTGGACGGCCGCACCGTGGATGCCGGCGCCACCGTCCGCAACAACACCACCTATGTCTCCCTCCGGGCGGTGACCCAGGCCCTCCAGCCCGACGCCCTCATCCTCTGGACCGGCGACCGGGCCCTGGCGGAGGGGGAGGACTTCTCCCTCACCGCCCAGCCCGGCGCCCTCTACCTGGAGGTCAACGGCCGGGCCCTCTACATCCCCCAGGGCGTGCTGTTGGAAAACGGCCGGACGCTGGTGCCCGTGCGGGTGCTGGCCGAAGCCCTGGGCGCCGACGTGGACTGGAACAGCGCCACCGGGGCGGTGACCGTCACCTCCGGGGACGGCACCATCCTCACCGAGTACGACGTCTACGACCCCGACGCCGTCTACTGGCTCTCCCGCATCATCTCCGCCGAGAGCCGGGGGGAACCCCTGACCGGCAAGGTCGGAGTGGGAAACGTGATCCTCAACCGGGTGGGTCACGCTGAATTCCCCAACACCATCTACGGCGTCATCTTCGACAGCCGCTGGGGCGGACAATTCGAGCCGGTCCAGAACGGCACCGTCTACGCCGCCCCCACCCAGGAGAGCGTCATTGCCGCCAAGCTGGTGCTGGAGGGCGCCGACACGGTGGGGGACAGCCTCTACTTCCTGGCGCCCTCCCTGGCCAGCAACCACTGGATCATGGAAAACCGGGACTACGTGGCCACCATCGGCGGCCACTGGTTCTACCGCTGACTACTGGTTGGCGATGCGCTCGGCCAGGTCGTTGAGGTAGACCCAGCGGTCCATCTTCTCCTCCAGGGCGGCCTCCAGAGCCTCCTGCTTGGCCTGGAGCTCCTGGAGGGCCACATAGTCGCTGGCCTTGGCCTCCGCCTCGGCCTTGACGGCGGCGATCTCCCCCTCCAGGGCAGCGATATCATCGTCGATGGTCTCGAACTCCCGCTGCTCCTTGTAGCTGAAGCGCAGCTTCTTCTGGCCCGCGGGCCGCTCCTCCTTTTTCTCCGGAGCGGCCTTCCGGGCCTTTTCCTTTTCCCTCTCCTGGCGGACGGCCAGGTAGTCGGTGTAGTTGCCCACGTACTCGGTGACCACGCCCTCCGGCCCCACCTCCAGCAGGCGGTTGGCCGTCTTGTCCAGGAAGTAGCGGTCGTGGGAGACGGCGATGACGGCGCCGGGGAAGCTCTCCAGATAGTCCTCCAGGATGGTGAGGGTCTGGATATCCAGATCGTTGGTGGGCTCGTCCAGCAGCAGCACGTTGGGGGCGGCGGCCAGGACGGCCAGGAGGAAGAGCCGCCGCTTCTCTCCGCCGGAGAGGCGGCCGATGGGCGCCCACTGCTCGTCCCGGGGGAAGAGGAACTGCTCCAGCAGCTGGGAGGCGGTGACCTTCCCCTCCCGGGTCTGGATGCTGTCCCCGATGTCCTTCACGTAGTCAATGACCCGCTGCTCCGGGTCCAGGATGGGGGTCTCCTGGCAGAAGTAGCCGATGCGCACCGTCTCCCCCACCTCCATAGTTCCGCTGTCGGGGACAAGCCGCCCGGCAATGAGGTTGAGGAGGGTGGACTTGCCGCTGCCGTTGGTGCCCACCACGCCGATGCAGTCGTCCCGCAGCAGCTCCAGGCTGAAGTCCCGGAGGACAGTCCGCTCTCCAAATGCTTTCGACACATGCTGGAGGGAGATGGTCTTCTTGCCCAGCCGGGAGGAGAGGGCGGTGATCTCCATGGAGGCCTTCTCCTCGGGACCCTTCTGCTCCTTCAGGGCCTCGTACCGCTCCAGCCGCTCCCGGCTCTTGGTGCCCCGGGCGGTGGGACCCTGCATCACCCACTGGAGCTCCCGGCGGAGAATGGACTGCCGCTTGCGCTCGCTGGCCTGGGCCATCTCCTCCCGCTGGGCCTTCCGCTCCAGGTACTTGTCATAGTTGCCCTCGTAGAAATAGAGCTTGCCCCGCTCCACCTCCACCAGGCGCTGAGTGACCCGCTCCAGGAAGTAGCGGTCGTGGGTGACCATGACCAGGGCGCCCTTGAAGGAGCGCAGGTAGTCCTCCAGCCAGGCCACCATACCGCTGTCCAGGTGGTTGGTGGGCTCGTCCAGGATGAGGACGTCGCAGCCGCTGACCAGGGCGGCACACAGGGCCACCCGCTTGCGCTGGCCGCCGGAGAGCTGTCCCACCGGCTGGTCGAACATGGGCACCCCCAGCCGGGTGAGGATGGTCTTGGCCTCGTACTCGGCCACCGCCCGGGCCTCGTCCGAGAGACCGGCAAAGACCTGCTCCAGCACGGTGTTGGCCGGGTCGAAGTCGGGGAGCTGGGGCAGGTAGTCCAGGCGCACGTTGGGGTCCCGGCTCACCGAACCACTGTCGGGCTCCTCCGCCCCCGCCAGGATGCGCAGCAGGGTGCTCTTTCCCGTGCCGTTGACGCCGATGACCCCCAGCTTCTCGCCGGGTTCCAGGTAGAGGGACACGTCGTCCAGCACGGACCGTGTCCCGTAGGTCTTTGTGATGTGTTCCGCCGAAAGCAGCATATGGTTCCCTCTCTTTTGTGGATCTGCCCTCCAGTATACACGATTTCCCCCCAAATAGGAACCCCCCGGCCATGAGGCCGGGGGGCGTCATTATGGAAGGGTCTCCAACCAGCAGCCCGGCCCGGCGGTTTCTCCCTCAATGGGGATGTACCACAGGCCGAAGGACACCCCCACCACCTGCTCCGGGTCGATGGGGTCCTGTAGATCCCACCGACTGTACGTATAGTCCTCCGGACCATCTCCAGAGCCCAGATAGACGGTGCCGTCCGATATGAGCTCCTCGCATACGGTGCCGTCCGCCAGGAAGAGAGTCGGAGAATATTTAAGGCTCGTCCCGTCTGCGGACACACATTCCGCAGACAGGCCCAGGGCAGTGATATCCAGGTTCCGGATAGTGATCCCGCCAATGGTCTCCTCCAGCTGGATAGACCGGTGGGGTACGTCCTCCAGAGGGATGTTAAGGGTCCAGTTCCCCTCCACCGCCGGGCCATCCACCGCCTGGATAGACACCTGACCCACAATGAGATCGGGAAGATCCGCCGGGGTGATCTGATAGCACCGGTCCACATACCATACCCCATCCCTTTGGAAACGGACCTCTGCACTATCCCGCACATACCGGAAGTAGCGTTCCCTGCTCTCCGCCGTCTCTCCCGCACTCCGGCTGTCCACCACCGCAGAGAAGGTGGAGCTGGGGACGTGGATGCCCTTTCCCTCACAGCGGAGCTGGATGTGGAGTCTGCCGTCCGTTCCAAAACCGATGGAGGACAGCTCCGCCAGCGCCGTTCCCTCCAGCTCCGCCGGGGTCTGCTCCGGCAGCAGCACCGTCTCTCCGGTGTCCAGGGTCATGGTCTCCAAGGTGGCCTCGGTGAGGAGGCTTTCGTCGAACCGTCCCGACTCATGCCAGGCTCTTGGGAAAAGCGTGCCGATGGTGAGCGCTAGGGTGCCGCCAGTGGCGGGGGCGCCGTCGGTATGGAAGTCGAACTGCGCCAGGCCGGTCTCGGTCTCGGAGTCATAACTGACCGGGAGGATGCCGCTCATGGTACTGGTCTGATAGTCGGTCCCCGGACGTTCTGCCATGATCATTCTCAGCTGTGTGCCTGCTCCCAGTCGGTCCCCGGTCCGGTCCCGGACCTCCAGATACACCCGGACGGTGTTGCCGTCCGAGAGGGCGGAAACCGCCCGTATTTCGATGCCCTCCTCCGTGACGGACACCCCCTCCACCTCCTGGGCATAGGGGGCGAAGCTGCCCAGAGCGCTCAGCAGGGCCGCCCGCAGGCCGGGAGAGGCCGCCATGGCAGTGACCAGCAGGGCAGCGCACACCGCCGCCGCCACCGCAAGCCGTGCAGCGATCCGTCCGGGCCTCCGGACCGGACGTCGCTCCTGTTCTTCCAGGGCCGCCAGGGTGCGGGCGGTCCAGTCCTCCGTGGCCTTTACCTTGTCCAACGCGTCAAAATATCCCTCAGCCATCACACATCCCCTCCTCCATGAGCAGTCTGAGCTTCTTTCTGGCCCGGCCCAGACGGGCACTCACCGTGTTGGGGTTCTCCCCCAGCAGCTCCGCCATCTCGGCAATGGTGTAGCCTTCATAGTAGTGGAGATAGATCACATCCCGGTCCTTGGGCCTCAGGGACCACAGCTCCTCCAGGCAGGCCGTCTCTTCCGGGGTAAAAGCCGTCCAGGCCGTCCGCTCCTCCAGCGGGACGGTCCGCCGCCGCCAGGCGGACCGGCGCAGATCCTCGCACCGGTGGAGGGTCACCCGGACCAGCCACCGCTTCAGATGATCCTCATTCTGAAAGGTGCGCTCCCTCAGCAGGGCGAGAAAGACCTCCTGGCCCACATCCTCGGCGTCGGCCTGGCTTTTGAGCCGCTGGAAGGCCAGCCGCAGCACCATGGAGCCGTACTGCTCCACCGCCCGGGCCGCCAGAGCCCGGTCTACGGTCAGTTGTTCCACCGCTCCACCTCCTTTCTACTGATATAACGACGGAGCCGGGGTGTTTTCGTGCGCTGGGCAGAAAAAAATGGCCGCGGACCGCGGCCATTTTTCTCTGTTCAGTTCATCATGCCTGGGGTAGGGGGACGGTGCTGCCGCCGTGGGGCATGAGGGTGGTCTCCACCCCCGTCAGGCTGCCGCCGTTGCACCGGGCGGCCAGCTCCAGGGCCTCGTCCAGGGTGCGGGCCACCTGGATCTTGGTGCGCCCGAAGCGCTCGGCGGGGAGGTCGGTGACCAGGATCAGGTGGTAGTGCTCCGCCGTCTCGGCGAAGAGGAAGCCAATGAAGCCGCCGATGGAGAAGTCGGCCCGGAGGGCCTTTTCCCGCTCCTCCATGGTGTTGTAGTTGCAGATCTGGGCCTCACAGTCCGGGTCGCCGAAGCCCTCCCGGCACTGGGAGAGCAGGATCATGGTGCCGCCGGGGGCGGCGGCGGCCAGGGCGTTGGCCAGGGTCTTGGAAGTCTGGTAGAGGTTGATGTCCTTGGGATAGCCTCCCGCGCTGGAGATGACCAGGGGGGTGCGGCGGGGGATGGACACGCCGTCCAGCTGTTCCACCACCTTGGCCGCCGCCCTGTGGGCCTCCCGCCAGTCACCGGCGAAGGCACCCACGATCTGGTAATCGTCATCCACGATGACGTTGAGCAGGTAGGCGGGCTTGGCAAAGGCGGCGCACTCCATGAGGTCGGTGTGGAAGGGGTTGTCCTCCCCCATGTTGCCGTTGCACACCCGGGGGTTGGAGCCGCTGCCCAGGCCGGGATTCAGGGCGTTGTTGTGGTTGGTGTTGATGGTCTCCCGGCCGGCGATGCCGGGGACGATGGACTTCCGGCCGCCGCCGAAGCCGGCCAGAAAGTGATAGACCACGCCGCCGGTGAGGATGAGCTTGTCGCAGGCCATGGCGTTGCTGTCCAGCCACACCGGCGTGCCCCGGCTGGTGGTGCCCATGTAGGTGAGGTGCTCCTTGTCATCGCACTGGTGGTCGATGAACCGGATGCGGCGGTAGAGGTCCTCCCCCACCAGGGAGATGTGCTCCTCCTCGGTCTGCCGCCGGTGGGTGCCGGTGGCGCAGAGGATGAGGATGTCCTCGTCGGGGATGCCCGCCCGGTTGAGCCGCTCCACCAGGATGGGCAGGTAGGTGCTGGGCTGCTGCCAGCGGCGGGTCACGTCGGAGATGATGATGCACACCTTGTCCCCGGCCTGCACGGCCTCCTCGATGGGGCCGGCGCCGATGGGGTGGTCCAGGGCGTACTCAATGTGCTCCCGCACCGTCCGCTTGGGAAGGTCCACCGCGTTGGCATGGAGCTCCGCCACCACCTGGCCGGGGTCCAGATGTACGGGGAACGCGGTGTCGCTATATTTCATGGTTTCCATATCTTTTTCGCCTTCTGTCTCTGGGATTCGCGTCAAAAGACGCCGGGATCGTTTACGATGGTAGCACTTTACCCAGAGAAAGTCAAGTGGTACTACCTCTTCGGCGGAAGGCAAAGAAGCGCTGTCCGAAGTAATTGAAAACGGTGTAGAGCCCCATGCCCACCAGCTTGGTGAGCCTCTCCCACCACACCTCCGGCAAGGGGCTGAAGGGGGCTAGAGCGTCCATGATGAGCCATGCCAGCCCATAGCCCACCACATAGCACACCGCCACGTTGACGGCGAACTTCACCGCCGCCTTCCACAGCACCTCATCACTGTGGAAGGTGAAGTGCTTGTTGAGGAAAAAGCTCATGACCGCCCCCGCCACATAGGCGATGGCGGTGGAGAGCCAGAAACCCAGGCCCTCCAGGGCAAACATGAGCACCGTGGAGAGGAGGGTATTCCCCACCCCCACCAGGAGAAATTTGAGCATGCTCACATCAAAGAGCTTCTTCATCCCGCTCCTCCAGTACCTCCCGGATCAGAAACCGGGGCCGTGCCTTGGTCTCCAGGTAGATTTTTCCGATATACTCGCCGATGACCCCCAAAGACAGCAGGATGAGACCGCCGATGGCCCACACCGAGCAGATAACGCTGGCCCAGCCGATCACGGTGGCGCCGTTGGCCCAGCGGACGATGGAGTAGATGAGCATGGCGATGCTCACCAGAAAGACCAGGAAGCCCAGCAGGGTGATATAGCGGATGGGCTTGGTGGAAAGGCTGGTGATGCCCTCCAGGGCAAAGGAGAGCATCTTTTTGAGGGGGTACTTGCTCTCCCCGGCGAAGCGCTCCCCCCGCTCGTAGGAGACATAGCCGGTGGTGTAGCCGATCATGGGCACGATGCCCCGCAGGAAGAGGTTGACCTCCTTGAACTGGGCCAGGCCCTCCAGGGCCCGGCGGGACATGAGGCGGTAGTCGGCGTGGTTGAACACCGTCTCCGCCCCCAGAAAGCTCATGAAGCGGTAAAAGCCCTCGGCGGTGACGCGCTTGAAGAAGGTGTCCTTCTCCCGGGCGGAGCGCACTCCGTAGACGATGTCGCAGCCCTCGTAGTACTTGTCCACCATGGCATCCACGGCGTCGATGTCGTCCTGGAGGTCGGCATCCATGGAGATGACCATGTCCGCCCGGTCCTTGGCCGTCATGAGCCCCGCCAGCAGGGCGTTCTGATGGCCCCGGTTCCGGCTCAGGTCCACCCCGGAGAACCGGCGGTCGCTCTGGTGCAGGCCGCTGATGATGGACCAGGTGCCGTCCCTGGAGCCGTCGTTCACGAAGAGGACCCGGCTCTTGTCCGAGATCTTCCCCGCCGCTGTCAGATGGTCCAGCTTCTCCCCCAGCCGCCGGGCGGTCTCCGGCAGCACCGCCTCCTCGTTATAACAGGGGACGACGATATATAATGTGTCATTCATACTTTTTATTTCCTCTGGTATTATCATTCTTTTATTGGGCAGTGTTTTCCTTCTCCTCACCCATTACAGGTATTTGTAACACCTCGCAAATCCTAAAAAAAACTTCTAAAGATGGCCTTTTGGCTCCTCGTTCTATTTCATTATAAAATGGTTGCGTGATACCGGCCAGTTCCGCCACTTTATATTGACTGTATCCCAGCTCCAAGCGCCTCGCCTTGATGCGAGAAATATAATCTACCATTTTAATCACCAGTCCTATGGTATCGCTGAAAGCTATCTTTTGTAAATGATAGCTTTCAGCTATTGACATTTTATACATGCGGCATATAATAGCTATTAGCTATTATATGAGGTGATAACAATGGATGACGCCCTGCGTTTTTTGACCGATGCCGCCTTGGGCAGCATGCGGGAGGAGTTGACCTACGACGCCGGCTACCGCCAGTGTCAGGCGGAGGGGGAGGCCCTCTGGGCCCAGCTGCGGCAGCGCTACCAGGGGGAGATGGGACACGCCCTGCTGGCCGCAGCGGACGCGGAAAACGCCCTGGCCGGCTTTGAGACGGAGCGGGCCTTTCTTATGGGACTTCAGCTGGGCATCTCCATGGGCCGGCTGGACCTGCTGCCAGAGAAATGAAAAGCCTTCCCCCTGAGGGGGAAGGTCATGTTTGTTCAGAAAATGCCATTCAACATACGTGAAAGGACGGGGAAGACGGTTCAAAACCCGTTTCTTTTTCCCTGCTGGAAAAAGAACGGTTTTTGGAA
>CAUBHZ010000057.1 GCA_958435885.1 uncultured Intestinimonas sp.
TTTTTCTTCATAACAACGGAATCGCTCATTTGGAGGCACCCTCCTTTGCAGCTTTCTTGGCGGCCTTGGCCTTCTCCTTCATCTCTTTGGTGAAGCCGAAGCGGGCGGGCCGGACGACCTGATCGATGAACCAGGCGCACACGTTCATGATGAGGATGGCGTAGCTGACACCCTCGGGATAGCCGCCGAAGTAGCGGATAAACACGGTGAGCAGGCCGCAGCCGATGCCGAAGACGATCTCGCCCTTGGGGCTGGTGGGGCTGGTCACATAGTCGGTGGCCATGAAGAAGGCGCCCAGGAACAGGCCGCCGCCCAGCAGCTCATAGAGCATCCAGGTGACGCGGTCGTTGCCGCCCTGGGGGAAGAGGATGGTGAGCACAGCCACGGTGGCGATGAAGGCCACGGGGATGTTGGGACGGATGACGCCGCGGGCGATGAGGTAGATACCGCCGGCCAGGAGCATCACAGCGGAAACCTCACCGATGCAGCCGCCCACGTTGCCCACGAACATGTCCAGGATGCTGGCATCGGGCAGGGTGCCGGAGTGCATGAAGTCCACGGACAGGGGGGTGGCGCCGGTGACGGCGTCAGCGGCGGAGATGAGGCCGGACCACTTGCCGGGCACAGCCCAGGTGGTCATGGCCACAGGGTAGCTGAGCATCAGGAAGGCACGGCCGCCCAGAGCAGGGTTGATGAAGTTCTTGCCCAGGCCGCCGAAGAGCTGCTTGACCACCACGATGGCGAAGAAGTCGCCGATGATGAGCATCCAGTAGGGCAGGGTGACCGGGCAGACGAAGGCCAGCAGCACGCCGGTGACGGCGGCGGACAGGTCGCCGTTGGTCTGGGTCTTGTGAAGGAGCTTGCGGTAGCCCAGCTCGAAGATCTCACAGGCCACCACAGAGATGATGGTGGCGATGAGAGCCCGGGGACCGAAGAAGTACACCGCCGCGCACAGGGCGGGCACCAGGGCGATCAGCACGTCCAGCATCAGGGAGCGGGTGCCGATGGGAGAGGAGACGTGGGGGGAGGAAGCTACCCCCAGCAGCTTATTCTCGTTGCTCATGCTTTGGCCGCCTCCTTCGCTTTCGCTTTCTGCTGGAGACCGCGGATCTCAAACTTGGCCATGCGGAAGGTCTGAACCAGGTGGATCCGGGCGGGGCAGATGTAGTTGCAGGAACCGCACTCCATGCAGTCCATGACGTTGTACTCCTGGACCTTGTCCCAGTTGCGCTTCATGCTGTACATGCGCATGTAGAGGGGCATGAGGTGCATGGGGCAGGCGTTGACGCACTTGCCGCAGCGGATGCAGGTCTGCTCGGTGTCCTGCACGGCGGCCTCGGCGTCGGTGAGGGCCAGGATACAGTTGGTGCCCTTCATCATGGGGGCGGTGAGATCGTACTGGGGATTGCCCATCATGGGGCCGCCCATCAGCAGGCGCTGGGGCTGGGTCTGGAACCCGCCGGCCATCTTGATGAGGTGCTCGATGGGGGTGCCGATGGGGGCGTAGACGTTCATGGGCCGGGCCATGGCGCCGCCGGTCAGGGTGACGTTGCGGTGGGTGAGGGGCTTGCCCTCGGTGACCGCATCGTAGATGGCGGAGGCGGTGGCCACGTTGAACACGGTGCAGCCCACGTCGGCTGGCAGGCCTCCGGGGGGCACCTCACGGCCGGTGATCCGCTGGATGAGCTGCTTCTCAGCGCCCTGGGGATAGCGGGTCTTCAGCGTTTCGATCTGGATGCCGCTGCCCGCGGGGAGCAGGCTCTTCAGGTGCTCCACGGCGTCGAGCTTGTTGCCCTCGATGCCGATGGTGGCCTCCTTCAGGCCCAGCGCCTTCATGATGAAGCTCACGCCGCCCAGGACGGCCTCGCCGCGCTCCAGCATGAGCCGGTGGTCGGCGGTGATGTAGGGCTCACACTCGGCGCCGTTGATGAGGATGGCGTCGACCTTGCCCACCGCGCCGGAGAGCTTGACGTGGGTGGGGAAGCCCGCGCCGCCCATGCCGGTGATACCGGCCTCCTTGACGATGTCGATGATCTCCTGGGGAGTGAGGGCATCCACATTGTCACGGTGCTTGATGGTCTCACAGGGAGTGTCCTGGAAATCGTTCTCGATGACCACGGACATCATTTTGCCTCCGCCGGGATGGGGCCGGGGCTCCACGGCCACGACCTTGCCGGAGACGCTGGCGTGAATGGGAGCACCCAGACCGGCGATCTCACCGATCTTCTGGCCCACCTTCACCTCGTCCCCCACGGCCACGATGGGCTTGCAGGGAGCGCCCACGTGCATGGACATGGGGATCACCACCTGAGCCGGAGCTTCCTCCAGCGGGACGACGGGTTTGCGCTCCGTCGCCTCCTTGTGCTCGGCGGGGTGGACGCCGCCATAAAACTTATGACTCATAGCATCACCTCTGTCATTACTTCAAACCTCTGCTTCCGAATTTAGGCCGCTGAACAAGTGGCTGTCGGAATGCGCAGTCATTTGTTCAGCGGTCCTTCCCAACGGGCGGACCGTTCTCACCGGTCTGCCCTCTCCCCAATGATCCGGCCCCCTGTATGGGGCAGGCTCGAATCTTTATTATAATAGTACTACCAATTCAAAATGTCCAGCTTTTCCAGCGAAAAAAGCGCCGAAATTAGGGAAAATAAATTTCTCTTTTTCCCGCCCTTCTCCGCGCCTCGGAGGCCGCGCCTCAAATTCTCCGCTCGGCTTGTTCGGAATGCGAATTTTTTACAGTTTTCTGAAATCTCCCGTTGACAAACCGCGCCGGCAGTTGTATCATGATGTTTAATATCACATTTTGATATGGTGAAAACAGCAATGACCGGGTAAGTAAATCGGTCTCGCAAGCCCAGAGAGGGAGCGGCAGGTGTGAGCTCCCGTGAGGGGCCGGGAGAAAGTCGCTCGTGAGCTGCGCCCCTGAAATGCCAGTAGGGGGCGACGGTTCCCCCCCGTTACCGGGGATGAGAGCGCGCGGGCGCCTGCCCGCGAATTTAGGTGGTACCACGGAGTGAGACTTCGTCCTATGAAGGACGAAGTCTTTTTGCATATTTGCCCTTTTTCCACGTGACCCCGCTCCCGGTCACCGGGAGCTTCCCTAATTTGAAATTCGAGGAGGAATGCTGCATGATCAACGGAGCCCAGGCCCTGATGGAGAGCCTCAAGCGGGAGGGTGTAGAGCGGGTATTCGGCTACGCCGGCGCCACCATCTGCCCCGCCGTGGATGCCCTGGCCGCCACCGACATCGCCTACACCCTGGTCCGCACGGAACAGAACGCCGGTCACATGGCCTCCGGTTACGCCCGCATGATGGGCAAGCCCGGTGTGTGCATGGTGACCTCCGGTCCCGGCGCCACCAACCTCATCACCGGCATCGCCACCGCCTACATGGACTCCATCCCCATGGTGGCCATCACCGGTCAGGTCCAGAGCTACCTGCTGGGCCGGGACATTTTTCAGGAAGTGGACATCACCGGCGCCTGCGCCCCCTTCATCAAGCACAGCTACCTGGTGAAGGATGCCAACGACATTCCCCGCGTCGTCAAGGAGGCCTTCCACATCGCCTCCACCGGTCGGCAGGGTCCCGTGCTCATCGACATTCCCATCGACATCCAGCAGCAGATGATCGACCCCGTCTACCCCGACAGCGTGGACATCCGCGGCTACAAGCCCAGCGTCAAGGGCAACGACAACCAGATCAAGCGGGTGGCCGCCTCCATCTCCGCTGCCCAGAAGCCCCTGCTGTGCGTGGGCGGCGGTCTCTTCAGCGCCAAGGCCCAGGCCGAGCTCCTCACCCTGTGCGAGGGCGCCCGCATCCCGGTGGTCACCACCATGATGGGTCTGGGCCTGCTGCCCACCGACCACCCCCTGAACCTGGGCATGATCGGCGCCTTCGGCACCCCCACCGCCAACCGGGCCCTCAATACCACCGACCTGCTCATCATCGCCGGCGCCCGGGCCGCCGACCGGGCGGTGACCTCCCCCAAGGAGATCGCCAGCCGTACCAAGACCGTCCACCTGGACGTGGACCCCGCCGAGATCGGCAAGAACTTCTCCACCACGGTGCCCGTGGTGGGCGACGTGAAGGTCATCCTGGAGCAGCTCATCTCCCATCACCCCAAGGCCCAGAGCGAGGCCTGGATCGCCGACCTCCAGGCCCGCCGGAAGGCGGAGGCCCAACCCGCCCCCGCTCCCGGCACCGGCAGCGTCACTCCCTCCTACCTCATGCGCACCCTGGGTGAGCAGCTGGAGGACGACGCCTGTGTCTGCGTGGACGTGGGCCAGAACCAGATCTGGGCTGCCAAGCACCTGCCCATGAAGCACGGCCGCTTCCTCACCACCGGCGGCCTGGGCACCATGGGCTACTCCCTCCCCGCCGCCCTGGGCGTCAAGACCGCCGTCCCCCACCGGCAGACCGCGGTGGTCTGCGGCGATGGCAGCTTCCAGATGTTTGAGAACGAGCTGGCCACCCTGAAGGCCATGAACGCCGACGTGAAGATCGTCATGGTCCACAACGGGGTGCTGGGCCTGGTCCATCAGATCCAGTACTCCAGCTACAGCGGTCCCTTCGGCGTGGACCTCACCGGCTCCCCCGACTTTGAGAAGCTGGCGGCGGCCTACGGCATCCCCAGCAAGCGCATCTCCGACGACGGAGAGGTGGACAGCGCCATCCGCGACATGCTCACCGCGTCCGGACCCTATCTGCTCATCTGCGACGTGGACCCCATGGTCACCACGTCCATGACCTGAGAAAGGAGGAAGGCCATATGACCCAGACCATTTCCGTGCTGGTGGAAAACCGCGCCGGCGTGCTCAACCGCATCACCGGTCTCTTCGCCCGCCGGGCCTTCAACATCGAGAGCCTGGCCGTGGGCGTCACCGACGACAAGAACATCTCCCGCATCACCATCATCGTGGACTCCGGCAACAATGTGGTGGAGCAGGTGGAAAAGCAGCTCAACAAGCTGGTGGACGTCATCAAGGTCCGCACCCTGGACGAAAAGAAGCTCATCGGCCGGGAGCTCATTATTGTAAAGGTGTCCACCTCCACCAAGACCCGACAGGATGTGGCGAACCTCTGCCAGATCATGGGCGCCAAGATCGCCGACATCAGCAGCACCAGCATGACCCTGGAGCTCTCCGACACCCCCGACCGGGTGGACCTCTTCGAGAGCCTGCTGCGGCCCTTCTCCATCCTGGAGGTGGCCCGGACGGGCGTCATCGCCGTTCAGAAGGGCAGCGGCAAAATCTAAGCGTCCGAGCCGTCGCGAGCAGCGCGGATGGACCGGCGCGAGGACGGGAAACCGAGGACCGCAAAGCGGGCCTGTTTCTCGTCCGAGTCATAGGGAAGCCGCGCGTTGCGAGCAGGCGAGGCGTGATACCTCGTAGACGGCCGGCGCTGGACGGCCTTTGACAGGAGTTGAACACATGAAAATCCGAGCCACACAAGCCATCATGGAATGCCTGCTGGAGCAGGGCGTGGACACCGTCTTCGGCTACCCCGGCGGCACTATATTAAATGTATACGACGAGCTCTACCGCTATCAGGACAAGATCCACCACATCCTGACGGCCCATGAGCAGGGCGCCTCCCACGCCGCCGACGGCTATGCCCGCTCCACCGGCAAGGTGGGGGTGTGCTTCGCCACCTCCGGCCCCGGCGCCACCAACCTGACCACCGGCATCGCCACCGCCTACATGGACTCCTCCCCCGTGGTCTTCCTCACCTGCAACGTGGGGGAGAGCACCCTGGGCAAGGACGCCTTCCAGGAGGTGGACATCACCGGTATCGCCATGCCCATCACCAAGGCCACCTACCTGGTCCGGGACCCCAACGACATCCCCGACATCATCCGGGAGGCCTTCGCCGTGGCCGCCATGGGCCGGCCCGGCCCGGTGCTCATTGACCTGCTGAAAAACGTCACCGGCCTGGACGTGATGATCGACTATGAGCCTCTCCCAAAGGAGGAGCACCAGTACTACGGCCGTCTGGCCGACCTGCGGAAGCGGGCAGGCTGGGACCTGACGCCCCCTGCCCCCAACAGCGACGACGTGGATAAGCTGGTAGAGCTCATCGCCCAGTCGGAGAAGCCCATGCTCATCTGTGGCGGCGGCGTGGTCCGCAGCCGGGCCCACCAGGAGTTCCGCACCCTGGCTGAGAAGCTGGACGCCCCGGTGGCCATCACCGTCATGGGCGGCGGCGGCTTCCCCGGCGCCCACCCCCTCACCACCGGCATGCTGGGCATGCACGGCTCCCGGAGCTCCAACATCGCCTGCGACAACTGCGACCTGCTCATCGCCGTGGGCTGCCGGTTCTCCGACCGGGTGGCCACCGAGCCGACCACCTTCGCCAAGCAGGCCAAGATTGTACATATCGACATCGACCGGGCCGAGATCGACAAGAACGTCAAGACCTACCACCACATCATCGGAGACGCCAAGCAGGTCCTCCAGATGATCAATGACCGCATTCCCGCCTACCAGCACCCGGCGTGGAAGGACTTCGTCTTCTCCCACCGGCCTCCGGCGCCGGAGGAGAGCGCCGTCCTCACCCCCTATCAGATCATCCGCACCCTCCGGGAGCTGTGCCCCCAGGACTCCATCGTGGCCACCGACGTGGGCCAGCACCAGATGTGGAGCATCCAGCACTTCCACTTCGACTACCCCGGCCAGCTCATCACCTCCGGCGGATTCGGCACCATGGGCTTCGGCCTGGGCGCCGCCATGGGCGCCAAGCTGGGCAACCCGGACAAGACGGTGCTCCACATGACCGGCGACGGCTGCTTCCGCATGAACGGCCAGGAGCTGGCCACCGTCTCCCACTATGACATTCCCATCATCACCGTCATCTTCAACAACCACACCCTGGGCATGGTCCACCAGTGGCAGAACCTCCTCTACGGCGGCCGCTTCTCCGAGACCGACCTCAACTTCGCCCCCGACTTCGTGAAGCTGGCCGAGGCCTACGGCGTCCGCGGCAAGCGGGTCACCACCCGGGCCGAGCTGGCCGACACCGTCCGGGAGGCCCTGGACCTGGGCCACGCCTACGTCATCGAGTGCATCATCGACACCGATGAGACCGTGCGCCCCATGGTCTCCGCCGGCAAGCCCATCACCGAATTCCTGCTGGAGTGAGGATGGAGAAAGGAGCGTGATCGTTATGGAAAGCAAAGAGCATACCCTCTCCATCCTGGTGGAGAACACCCCCGGCGTCCTGAGCCAGGTCTCCCGCCTGTTTTCCAGGAAGGGCTACAACATCGATTCCATCGCCTCCGGCACCACCGAGGACCCCAAGGTCACCCGCATCACCATCGTCATGAACGGGGACGACGCCACCATCGAACAGCTGGCCGCCCAGCTGCGGAAGCTGCTGTGCGTCATCTCGGTCAAGGTCCTCTCCACCGAGGACGCCGTCCAGCGGGAACTGGTGCTGGTGAAGGTGAAGGCCGACACCAAGGACAAGCGGGACGAGGTGCTGCAGATCGTCAGCGTCTTCCGGGCCAGCGTGGTGGACATCAGCCGCGAGACCCTCACCGTCTCCATCCTGGGCGACGAGAACAAGGCCTGCGCCCTCATGGACCTGCTGGCCGACTTCGGCGTCCTGGAGGTGGTGCGCACCGGCATCATCGCCATCGAGCGGGGCATCCGCACCATCTACGAGGACACCAAGGAGTCCGGCGAATTCAACTACGGCAAGAACGTTTTGTGACGGCGTTTTTTTGCAAAGATTGTATCATAGTTATCATTCTTTTCCACATTGCTGTGGTATTCTATCATCACTTAAACCGTTACCACGAAAAAAGGAGTGTATTGTCATGGCAAAGATGTACTACGAGAAGGACTGCGAGCTCAGCTACCTCAACGGGAAGAAGATCGCCATCATCGGCTACGGCTCCCAGGGTCACGCCCATGCCCTCAATCTGAAGGACTCCGGCTGCGACGTCTGCGTCGGCCTCCGTCAGGGCTCCAAGAACTGGGCCGTCGCCGAGAAGGCCGGCCTCACCGTCAAGACCATCCCCGAGGCTGCCAAGTGGGCTGACATCGTCATGATCCTCATCAACGACGAGGTCCAGGCCGACGTCTACAAGAAGGACATCGCCCCCTACCTGGAGGAGGGCAACGCCCTGGCCTTCGCCCACGGCTTCAACATCCGCTACAAGCAGATCGTCCCTCCCGCCGGCGTGGACGTCTTCATGGCCGCCCCCAAGGGTCCCGGCCACACCGTCCGTTCCCAGTACCTGGCCGGCAAGGGCGTGCCCTGCCTGGTGGCCGTGGAGCAGAACGCCACCGGCAACGCCTATAAGATCGCCCTGGCCTACATCGCCGGCATCGGCGGCGCCCGGGCCGGCGTGATGGAGACCACCTTCCACGACGAGACCGAGACCGACCTGTTCGGCGAGCAGGCCGTGCTGTGCGGCGGCGTGGTGGATCTGATGCGCTGCGGCTTCGAGACCCTGGTGGAGGCCGGCTACGAGCCTGAGAACGCCTACTTCGAGTGCATCCACGAGATGAAGCTCATCATCGACCTCATCAACAAGGGCGGCGTGGCTGCCATGAACTACTCCATCTCCGACACCGCAGAGTACGGCGAGTATGTCTCCGGTCCCCGTGTCATCCCCCACGAGGAGACCAAGGCCCGGATGCGCGCCGTCCTCTCCGACATCCAGGACGGCACCTTCGCCGGCAAGTGGATCGCCGAGAACAAGAACGGCC
>CAUBHZ010000058.1 GCA_958435885.1 uncultured Intestinimonas sp.
CACCGGCACGGTGACGGTGGTCATGGCGGCGTCGGCCTCCGCCTTGCTGGCAAAGCGGCGCTTGTCCGCAGAGCCGAAGAGGAGCAGATACTTTCTGGGATTCTCCCCCTGGTAGCCCAGCAGGAAGTCCTGGGACCAGTAGTCGTCATAGCTGGCCTCTCCACGGTCCACCTTCTCCCAGAACTGCTTTTCTTGGACCTCAGCCTGGGTCATGGGGGCGAAGTCCAGGGTGTAGACGTCGCAGGCCGTGCTGATGGAGGTACCGTAACCGCCGTCATAGTTGTAGTAGCCGGGCTCCACCTGGTAGGCCAGATAGGACAGGGGGGCGCCTACAGAGGCGCTCATCTGCTGGTCGGGAAGGATGGACTGACCGGTGGTGGTATCCACCACCCGGACGGTCACCGTCTTCTCCTCACCGTAGTGGGCCTGGTCCACCAGGCTCAGCACCCGCATGAGGAGGACGGCACCGTCGGCCCGCTGGATAACGTCAGCGCAGCCAAAGGAGCCGTCGGTGCGGCCGGAGACCACCCCGTGGCCGGCGAGGGCGTCCACTGCCGCCTGATGGAAGGGGTCCATGGCGGCCCAGTCGGTGAAGGAGGCGGCATTCGCCTGCTGCCAGCCATAGACGCCTGCGCTGTCGGGCAGAGCTCTGGAGAGGAGGACAGCGGCGTCCTGCCGGGTGATGGGATCGGAGAGGCTGCCGCCCTGGAGGACGGCCAGAGGGTCGCTGTGCTCCAGATAGCCGGCGTTCAGGGCCGCCTGGAGCCCGGCCTGATCCCAGGCCAGACCGGAGCTCAGCGCGGCGGTGTATTCGCCGGAGGCAAAGGTGCGGGCGAACATGGTGAGAAACTGCCCCCAGCTCAGGGTGCCGGAGGGGTCGATACGGCCGCTGCCCACGCCCTGGATGATACCCAGATCGGCGGCCTGGGTCATGTCATCATAGGCCCAGTGGGAGACGGGCAGGTCGGTGTAGGACTGTGCGGAGGCGGCGGCGGGGAGGACAAGAAGAGCAGCCAGGGCAAGGGCACAGACGCGTTTCCAGATCCTCATGATTTCTCTCTCTCTTTTCTCTTTTTATGTTGGGGTCACTTCAACGCCTTGGATACCACCTTGAAGGCGGGGGTGCCGGAGACCTTCAGCAGATCGAAGGCGGCGCCCTCGGCGGTGAGGACGCAGGCGCCCATCCGGTCCATGAGAGTCAGGCCATTCTGATAGTTGTAGGGGGAGCGGGAGCAGATGGCGTCTCCCACGGCGAAGACCCTGTAATCCCGCTCCAGCAGGCTGCGGACCGTCTGATAGACACACACGTGGGTCTCGGTGCCGCAGACCATGACGCTGCGCCGGCCCAGCTTTTCCAACACCGGCAGCAGGCCGTCCCGGGCGGCGTCAAAGGAGGATTTCTCCAGCTTGTGGACGTCCTGGGGCAGCAGCTGGGCCAGCTCGGGCACGGTGGGTCCCAGGCCCTGGGGATACTGCTCGGTGACCACGACAGGGATATTCAGTGCCTGGGCAGCGGTAAGGAGAATGCCGGTGTTCCGGCACAGCCGCTGGGCATCCGGCATGGCGGCCATGAGCTTGGTCTGGACGTCGATGATGAGGAGGACGGCCTCCTCCGCATCCAGGTGAAAGCGGGACAAGAGTTCGGTACGATCCATAAGCAGGTCCTTTCCGGGGCAGCGCCCCAATTATATCTGCCCCCGCGGGGCGGGCGGCTCGGCCTGGGTGCCCTCCTCAAAGGGACCCAGCTCATCGACGGCGTGGCGGGCCAGGCGGAACAGGATGTGCCGCAGCTGGCTCAGATACTCCTCCGGGGGGATCTGGGCTCCCTCGGTGAGCCAGCGGATGATGGAGATGAGGATGGCGTCGCTGAAGAAGGTGACATAAAAGTCCACGTGCTCCACGCCGTCAAAGATGTCCTGGGTGAAGAAGGACATGATGGGGGTGATGGCCTGGCCGAAGTACTCCCGGAAGGAGTTCTGGCCGGAGATGAGCAGGGCGCTGCGGTAGAAGGTCTGCTCCCGGTAAAAATAGGCGCACATGTCCTCCAGGAGGGCCCAGCCGCTGTGGTAGGCCTCCGGACGGATGGACTGGAGAAACTCGGAGTCGAAGATCCAGTTCACCAGGTCGTATTTGTCCCGGAAGTGGTAGTAGAAGCTCTTTCTGCTCATGCTGCAGGCCTGACAGATGTCGCCCACGCTGATCTTGGAGAAGGGCTCGGTGCGCATCAGGTCCTTCATGGCCTGGGCCAGGGCACGCTTTGTGATGTTGGAGTCCGGCATGACATCACCTCCCGGCGCGGAGTAGGCGCCGCCGGAATTACATGGAAAAATATTGAAAAACAGTATTTTACATGAAAAATATAGGGATATAGTCCAGAAACTGGTCGAAATATAACGGGCTCAACAGGCTTTATTATAGCAGTTCGGTGTGTTTTTTTCAACCCGCCCGGGAAGGTCAGGCCCGGGTGATGTCGTTGATCCACACCCGGGAGCGGAACCGGCGCACACCGGCGCCGAACTTGGTGATCTGCTCCATGGTGATGCCCACATAGACCCAGAAGATGCCCCATTTCAGCACCAGGCCGAAGAGGGCGGTGAGGGGCAGGGCCACGCACCAGAGGGGGAGAGTGTCGATGCGCATGGCGGCCCGGACGTCGCCGCCGCCCCGCAGGACCCCCACGGTGTTGTTGCTGTTGAAGGCCCGGAGGGCCAGGAAGACGCCGGTGAAGGTGAGCATCATGGTGGCCGTCCCGGCGGCGGAGGGGGAGAGGTGGAACCGGGGGTAGACCGCCCAGGGCAGCACCCACCAGGCCGCCGCCGCCAGCAGCAGGCCGATGATGCCGCCGGCGGCCAGGGCCAGGGTGTCCATGGCGGCGCCCACCTGATAGACCGACTCCTTCCCCCGGCCGGCGCCGATCTCCCGGCCCACGATGATGGCGGTGGTGCCGCTGATGGCAAAGATGACCACGGTGCAGATGTCCTCGATGTTGCCGGCCAGGGCGCGGGCGGCCAGGATCTCGGTGCTCCCCTCCATGTGGCCCATGACCACCTTGTAAAGGGAGGTGCCCAGGCCCCAGAGGGTCTCGTTGACCACCACCGGGCCGGAGTAGCGCAGGAAGCGCCACAGCAGCTCGGTACCCGGCCGGAGGGCCAGACCCAGCCGCAGGCGGAAACGGCGGTTGGTGAGGGCGTACACCGCCATGACCAGGAATTCCACCACCCGGGAGAGGAGGGTGGCCGTGGCGGCGCCGGTGACCCCCAGCTGAGGGGCGCCCAGGTTGCCGAAGATGAGGACCCAGTTGAGGAAGGTGTTGGTGCACATGGAGACGGAGAAGATGGCGAGACCCAGCCGGGGGTGCTCCATGCTGCGGTGTGCTCCCACATAGACGCCGGTGATGCTGTTGAGGATGTAGGAGGGCCCCACGATGCGGGCGTAGCCCGCCGCCAGCTTTGCCAGGGCGGGATCGTTGGTGAGCAGGCCCATGAGCTGCTCCGGGAAGCCGCTCATAACCAGCGCGAAGAGGACCGAGATGGCGCCGGCCACATAGCAGCCCACCCCCATGACCCGGTTGATGCTGTCGGTGTCCCCCTTGCCCCAGTACTGGCTGATGAGGACGGAGGAGCCGCTCTGGAGACCGAAGATCACCAGCTGGATCACAAAGACGGGGATGTTGGCCAGGGTCACCGCCGCCAGGGGAGCCTCTCCCAGGGCGCCCACCATGAAGGTGTCCACCAGCCCCAGGGAGGTGGTGATGAGGTTCTGGGCCACGATGGGCAGGGCCAGGGTCACCACGTCCCGGTAAAAGGCCCTGCCCCGCCTCATATGGGCCAGCACGGCCTTACCGGGCGGATACCCGGGCGGAGGTGATCTCCGCCAGGGCCTGTACCAGGGCGTCGGCCTCTTCGGGGGTGCTCTCCGGGGAGAAGGACACCCGCAGGGTGCCCATCAGCTCCGTCTTGGGCCGGCCGGTGGCGGCAAAGACGTGGCTGGGCTTGCCCCGGTGGCAGGCCGAGCCGGAGGAGACGCAGATGCCCCGGTCGCTGAGCTCCCGCACCAGCATCTCACTGGGGTAGCCCGGCAGAGAGATGGCGCAGATGTGAGGGGCATCCCCGGCGCTCACCACCACGCCCTGGGGCAGAACGGCGGAAAAAGACTCCAAAAAGTGATTTTTTACCTCTAGAATACGATGGGTATATGCCTCCCGGTGGTCCATCCAGGCCTGGCAGGCGGCGGCCAGGGCGGCGATCTGGGCGGTGGGCTCGGTGCCGGGACGGAGGCCGTTCTCCTGTCCGCCTCCCAGCAGCAGGGGCTTGAGCTTCAGACCCTTGCGGATGTAGAGGGCGCCGATGCCCTTGGGGGCACGGACCTTGTGGCCGCTGATGGTGAGCAGGTCCACCCCCAGGTCCTTGGGGGTGAAGGGCACCTTTAAAAAGGCCTGGACGGCGTCGGTGTGGAGGAGGGCGGGGGAGCCGGCGGCCCGGATTGCCTCCGCAGCCTCCTTTACCGGGAGAATGGTGCCCAGCTCGTTGTTCACCAGCATCATGGACACCAGCACCGTGTCCGGCCGCAGGGCGGCGGCCAGGTCCTTGGGGTCGATATGGCCCTGCCGGTCGGGCCGCAGGTAGGTCACCTCGCAGCCTTCGTTGGCCAGGGCCCGGATGGGCTCCAGCACGGCGGCGTGTTCGATGGCGGTGGTGATGATGTGGCGGCCCTTCCGCTTGCCGTACTCCACGGCGGCCCGAATGGCCCAGTTGTCCCCCTCGGTGCCGCAGGAGGTGAAGGTGAGCTCCTCGGGCAGGCAGCCCACCGCCGCCGCCACCACGGCCCGGTCGGCCCGGAGCCGCTCCGCCGCCGCCGCGCCGTGGGCGTACCGGGAGGAAGGATTCCCAAACTCCTCCGTCATGACGGCCATGGCGGCCCGGGCCGCCTCCGGGCACACCCTGGTGGTGGCCGCGTTGTCCAGATAGATCATGTGCGCCTGCGCTCCTTCTCCTGTCTCAAAACAGACGATTTTGGGGCCGGAAAAGGGTTTGTCCGGCCCGCAGATAAACAATATTCTACCGCCGCTGGGGAAAACCGTCAAGAGGCGGCGGAATGGGGGCGGAGCGGGGCGGGTTTTTGGTGGATTTGCGGCGGGATAACGGTTGACAGACCGGCTCAGGGAAGATATACTAAATTCCGACGGAATTACAAGGAATTGCAGGGCGGGCCACGCCCCCGCCCGGGAAAGGAAGGACATTCATGAGCGCAATCAAGCTCCGGGAGAACATCTGGTCTGTAGGCATCCAGAACCCCGCCCTGCGGGTGTTCGACATCGTGATGGAGTCCAAGTACGGCACCAGCTACAACGCCTACCTGGTCACCGGCGGGGAGAAGACCGCCCTCATCGAGGCCGTCCACAGGGACTACTTCGATGAGCTGGTGCGGAACGTGGAGGAGGTCATGCCCATCGAGAAGGTGGACTACCTCATCATGAACCACACCGAGCCCGACCACTCCGGCGGCGTCCGGGCCCTGCTGGACCGCTGCCCCAACCTGACGGTGCTTTGCTCCGCCTCGGCCAAGAAGTTCCTGAGCGCCATCGCCAACGAGACGTTCCCCTGCCAGGTGGTGAAGAACGGGGACACCCTGGACCTGGGCGGCAAGACCCTCACCTTCATCTCCGCCCCCCTGCTCCACTGGCCCGACTCCATGTTCACCTGGGACGAGGCCGACAAGACCCTTTTCACCTGCGACTTCCTGGGCGCCCACTTCTGTGAGCCCTCCATGGTGGACACCGGCATCCACGCCGTCTACCGCCGGGCCTACGAGGGGGAGCTGCGCTACTACTTCGACTGCATCTTCGGGCCCTTCAAGCCCGCCGTGCTGGACGGCCTGGACAAGATGCCCGCCGAGGCCGAGCTGGTGTGCACCAGCCACGGTCCCTGCCTCACCACCGCCACCCTGGCCCAGGTGAAGGAGTGCTACCGCCAGTGGGCCACCCCCGCCCCCCGGCCCGCCGTGAAGACCGCCGCGGTGCTCTACTGCTCCGCCTACGGCTGCACCGCCGCCCTGGCCAAGGCCGCCGCCCAGGCCCTGACCGACGACGGCTGCCAGGTCACCACCGTGGACCTGGTGGACCCCCAGGGCGCCAATGTAGCCGGCCTGGTGAACGGCTGTGACATCGTCCTCTTCGGCGCCCCCACCATCAACCGCTCCGCCCCCGAGGCCATCTGGAACGCCGTCCACGCCGTGGACGCCATCAACACCCGGGGCCGGGCCGCCGGTGCCTTCGGCTCCTTCGGCTGGACCGGTGAGGCCGCCGGCATGGTCCACGAGCAGCTCAAGCAGCTGAAGTTCGCCGTGCCCGAGGCACCCTTCAAGGTCTGCTTCACCCCCACCGAGGACGACCTGGCCGCCGTGGCCGCCTGGGCCCGGTCCGTGGCCGCCCTGGTGAAGGACCCCGCCCCCGCCGCCCCGGCCAAGAGCCAGAAGTACATCTGCAAGCTGTGCGGCTACATCTACGACCCCGCCGCCGGTGACCCGGACCACGGCGTGGCTCCCGGCACCGCCTTTGCCGACGTGCCCAGCCTGTGGACCTGCCCTCTGTGCGGCATGGACAAGGCCATGTTCAAACCCCTTTGACTCTCGCACGTGCAGGCACGTGCTCGAAGAGGATGCAGGCCGCTGCATCGCACTCGCTGCGCTCGCACGTTTGCGGCCTGAGCGGTGTTTTTTCCGACGCACATGTCGCCGGAAAAAACAAACTGCACTTGATTCCGCCGTCTGCGGACGGCGGAACTCTGCAAGGATTTTGTCTATCCTCCAGCGTATCGTATTTTTGACAGCTGAAACCGGAGACGCCCCGACAGCGTCTCCGGTTTTTTCGGCGTGAGGGAGGGACACCATGAAGGAGCGAGACGACCGCCTGGTGCTGGACGCGGCGGCTCTGGCGGGGGAGATCCTGCTGGAGAGCGGCGCCGAGATCTTCCGGGTGGAGGACACCATCTACCGCATCGCGGCGGCCTACGGCGTGGAGGAGGCGGAGGCCTTCGTCCTCAGCAGCGGCATCTTCCTCACCTCGGAGGGGGAGGGCCGCAAGACCTTCGCCCGGGTCAAGCACATCCCCCTGGTGGGCGCCCGGCTGGACCGGGTGAGCGCCGTGAACCAGCTCTCCCGGGAGATCGAGCAGGGACTCCACACCCCGGAGGAGGCCATGGAGCGGCTCAAGGCCATCCGGGCCATGCCCCGGCTGCCCGCCTGGCTCCAGGTCCTGGCCTCGGGGGTGGGCAGCGGCTGCTTCTGCGTCCTCTTCGGCGGGGACTGGGCCGACGCCCTGACGGCGGCGGCTGCCGGCCTCCTCCTCTACCTCTACCTCCTCTTCGTGGTGAAGGGACGGCTCTCCAAGATCGCCTCCAACATCACCGGCGGCGCCCTGGTGACCCTGATCTGCGTCCTCCTCTACGGCGCCGGCCTGGGCCACCACCTGGACATGATGATCATCGGGTCCATCATCCCCCTGGTGCCCGGGGTGGCCTTCACCAACGGCATCCGGGATATCGCCGACGAGGACTACATCGCCGGTTCGGTGCGGCTGCTGGACGTGCTGCTGGTCACCTTCTGCATCGCCTTCGGGGTGGGGACCGTCATGGCCGCCTACCACGCCCTCACCGGGCTGTAGGGGGGTGACGGCCGTGTTGGAATGGATCGCCCAGGTCCTCTCGGCGGCGGTGGGCACCGCCGCCTTCGCCCTCCTCTTCAGCGTGCCTCCCAGCTGCTACCTCCGCTGCGGCGTCATCGGCGGCCTGGGGTGGCTGTGCTACCTGGCCCTGGACCGGCTGGGGCTGGGGACCATCGTCTCCATCTTCGCCGCCACCGCCCTGGTGGTGTTCTGCTCCCGGTACTCGGCGGTGCGCCGCCGGTGTCCCGTCACCCTCTTCCTCATCCCCGGAATTTTTCCCCTGGTGCCCGGCGCCGGCATCTACTGGACGGCCTACTATGTGGTCACCGACCAGCTGGACCTGGCCGCCCGGAAGGGCTTTTCCACCCTGAAGGCGGCGGTGGCCATTGTGCTGGGCATCCTGCTCATCTTCGAGCTGCCCCAGGGCCTCTTCCGCACCCTGGCCCAGCGGAGAAGAAAATAGAAAAAAGCGTGTGGACACTGGTCCACACGCTTTTTTCTTTTTATTCATCTGAGCATGCTTAACCCTGCTTGGCGGGCACCTTCCAGATGTCACGGGCGTAGTCCCGGATGGAGCGGTCGGCGGCAAAGATGCCGGACTTGGCGATGTTGATGAGGGCCATCTTGTTCCACTGCTTGGGGTCCAGATAGGTCCGGCCGGCCCGCTCATGGGCCTCACGGTAGCTCTGGAAGTCGGCCAGGAGCATATACTCGTCGGCCATACCGCCGTTGGCGCCGAAGAGGAGCCGGTTGGCGATGTCGGAGTAGCTCACCCCGTCGCCGAAGCCCTGGGTGATCTGGTCCAGAACGGCCTTCAGCAGGCCGTCACGCATATAGTACTCGTAGGCGCGATAGCCGTTGCTCTTCATCTCGGAGACCTCATGGGCCTTCAGGCCGAAGAGGAAGATGTTCTCGTCGCCCACCTGCTGGTGCATCTCCACGTTGGCGCCGTCCAGGGTGCCGAT
>CAUBHZ010000059.1 GCA_958435885.1 uncultured Intestinimonas sp.
TGGCCAGGGAGACGGCCACGTTGGCCTCACCGCCGCCGAAGGAGAACTCCAGGTGGTCGGCCTGGACAAAACGCTCGTAGTTGTAGGGCTGGAGCCGGATCATCAGCTCACCGAAGGTCACGATCTTACTCATAGTATTTTACCCCTTTCTTTACTTCCGCACAAGATGGATGGCAAAGCCGCCGAAGTCGCCCTGGACATAGATGGCCTTGGTCTTGCCTTTTTCGTCGGTCTTCCGGGTGGACTCGTCAAAGGTTACGCCCTGGAGACCCAGGTGGAAGATGGCGCGGTCGATGTTGTTGACGCCGATGGCGATGTGGCCGCGCGCACCGGGGAAGTCCACCTTGCAGCACTCCACGGGACCGGCGAAGTCGGAGGAGTTGCCAGCCTTGTAGGGGAAGCCGAAGAGGGCGCAGATGGTCTTGGCAGTGCCGGCAGCCTTGTCGGCGTCGCCGCAGGGGATGCCCACGTGGTGGAGGGAGAAGCCCAGCATGGTCTGGACGGCCTCCTTGCAGATGGCGGTGATCTCATCCCACTTCTGGCCGTCGATCAGGTCCTTCTTCACCATCCAGGTGCCGCCGCAGGCCACGATGCGGTCGAAGTTCAGGTAGTCCATCATGTTCTTGGTGTTCACGCCGCCGGTGGGCATCCAGCGCAGGTCGGTGTAGGGGCCGGCCAGGGCCTTCAGCTTGGCCACGCCGCCATTCTGCTCGGCGGGGAAGAACTTCAGCACGTTCAGGCCCATGCTCATGGACTGCTCCATCTCGCCGGGGGTGGCGGTGCCGGGCATCATGAGGACGCCCTTGTCGATGACGTAGCGGGTGATCTCGGGGTTGAAGCCGGGGCTCACCACGAACTTGGAGCCGGCGGCGATGGCGCGGTCGGCCTGCTCCTTGGTGAGAACGGTGCCGGCGCCCACCAGCATCTCGGGCACCTCGGCGGAGATCCGGCGGATAGCCTCCTCACCGGCGGCGGTGCGGAAGGTCACCTCAGCGGCGGGCAGGCCGCCGGCCACCAGGGCACGGGCCAGGGGCACCGCCTGCTCAGCGTCGTCAATGGCGATGACGGGGATGATGCCGATCTCGTAGATCCTCTGCAATACTTCGTCCATGTCTGTGTCCTCCTCAACTGTGAGCCCAACGGGCGATTTTCTGCTTTCAGGGCCGGACCGCTCCGGCCGTCGGACGTGATTATCATTATAATACTTGTATACTAGAAAACAAGTGTCTGAATGATAAAAAATTGAGGCCTGATTTTGTGCATCTTGTCGGAGAAACGACGGAAAGACGGGGCCTTTGACAGAGACCCGGAAAGCTGGTATACTAGCAACTGCGACCTGGGAGAGCCTCTCGGGCCGCGGGATCGGCAAGCTGAGAGAGGAGAAGAAGACATGCGGCTGACAGAGCGACTGCCCAGAGAGACAGGGCGCGACTACGCCCTGCGCACCATCCGGGACAACATCATCCACCTGGAGCTGGCGCCGGGCAGCATGGTCAGTGAGAACGAGCTGGCGGCGGAGATGGGACTTTCCCGGACACCGGTGCGGGAGGCCCTCATTGAATTGTCCAAGGCCAAGATTGTGGAGATCTATCCCCAGAAGGGGAGTGCCGTCTCGCTCATCGACGTCAATCTGGTGGAGGAGTCCCGCTTCATGCGAAAGGTGCTGGAGTGCGCGGTGGTGGAGCTGGACTGCGAGATGATCACGCCGGAGGGGCTGCGGCGGCTCCAGGAGAACGTGCGCCTCCAGAAGTTCTATCTGGAGAACTACTTCTCCGAGACCCTCATGGAGCTGGACAACCAGTTCCACAAGACCCTCTTTGAGATCGCGGCGAAGCCCCAGGTCTATACCCTGATGGACAACATCGCCATCCACTTTGACCGGGTCCGGAACATGGCCCTGAGCAGTGTGAAAAACGGGAAGATCGTCCAGGACCACGAGGATATCACCAACGCCATTGCAGCCCGGGACGCCGTGAAGGCAAGAGCCTTGACAGAAGAGCATTTGAATCGCTATAAGATCGATACAGCGGAAATTCAGGCACAATATCCCGATTATTTTAAGTGAAGTAAAATTACATTACAGAGATGTGATAACAGAAAAGGACCCCCGGTGCGGTTTTTGGCTGCGCCGGGGGTCCTGCACCATGACATGCCGGACAAGACAAGGTGCGATTGCATTTCGGAGCGAAAGACAGTACAATAGAAACTGCGCGTTCTGCCGGGAAGCCGGCAGAGGAGACACACGGAAAAGCGAGGTAGGACCAATGAATCAGAAGGAATTGAACGAGCTGCGGCGGCGGTTCCGTGCCGACCGGAGCGCCATCAGCCGGGTGTACGGCTGCTATGTGAACGGGAGCGGGGAGATCATCTCCTACATCGACAGCTCGCTGGGAGCCATGCCCCAGGAGGAGTCGGAAAAATATCTGGGTCTGCTGAAGAAGGCCCTCTCCGGCACCCTGGGGAAGAACCTCATCGACATCGTCTTCTCCACCCGGCAGGTGGCCGACAGCGAGGAACACCGTCTCCTCATGGGCCTGCGGTCGTCCGGTTTGGGAGACAGCGCCCTGCGGCAGGCCTTTTATGACAAGGTCATCCACACCCTGGACCTGGAGGGGAGCAATTACCTCATCCTCCTGGGCCACGACGTCTACGACGTGCCCTACCGGGGCAAGGACGACGAGGATCAGGCCGACGCCGGTGACCAGGTCTTTTCCTACTTTGTCTGCTGTGTCTGCCCGGTGAAGGACGGTAAGCCCGCCCTGGGCTACTTCCCCGGGGAAAATGAGTTCCACAGCTGTACCCCCGGCCAGATCGTGGCCCAGCCGGAGCTGGGCTTCCTGTTCCCGGCCTTCGATGACCGGGCGGCCAACATCTACAACGCCCTCTTCTACGCACGGAAGCCGGAGCAGCTCCACCAGGAGTTTATCGACGCCGTCTTCCGCACTGAGCCGCCCATGTCGGCGGCGGAGCAGAAGGAGGCCTTCGAGGGTGCCCTCACCGAGTCCATGGGGGAGAAGTGCAGCCTGGAGCTGGTCCAGGCGGTCCACCAGGAGCTGCGGGCCAGGATCGAGGAACACAAGGAGAGCCACGACCCGGAGCCTCTTGCCCTGACGGCGGGGGAGCTGGGGCGCATCCTCACCGACTGCGGCGCTGACGAGCAGGAGTCCAAGGCCTTTCTGGCCAAGTGCGGGGAGCGCTTTGGGGAGGGGGCGGCCCTGGCGCCGGCCAATCTCATCGACAGCCGCCGCTTTGAGGTCAAGACCGACGAGGTGGTCCTCAACATCGATCCGGAGCACAGTGCCCTGGTGGAGACCAGGATCATTGGTGGCCGGAAGTACATCCTCATCCCCGCCGACGGCGAGGTGTCGGTGAACGGCATCTCGGTGGATGTCACCGGGGAATAAACAAAAAACGGCTGTGTACCGCTCAGGTACACAGCCATTTTTTATGCCTTTGGAGCTGTGGTCTTCCGCAGCACGATAGCGTGGTGGAGAATTCCGGCCAGGGCCAGGAAGCCGATATAGCCGCAGATGGGATAGACGAAGCTCACCACGTTCTTGAAGCCGAAGATGCTACCCAGGAAGGAGAGAACGCACAGCACCACCGTGGTCCGCCTGGTAGCCAGCCGTCCGCCGGCCCAGAGCTGGAGCCGGGAGGTGATGGCGAAGAGGCTGGAGAGGGCGGCGGTGAACATACCCGCCAGGAGGAGGACAGCGTAAATCAGCCCCAGCACCGGTGTCACCCGGTAGGCCAGCTCCAGCATGGGGAGCTCGGCGGTACCCACTGCGTCCCGGAAGAGGATCATGGGCAGGAGGATGGCGGCAAAAATCAGGGTGAGGAGTCCTGCCCCCAGAGCCAGTCCCCGGCGGACGGTCTTGCCCTCCATGCCGGCGGAGAGGGGCACCAGGATGGACACCGCCGCCATCATGTTGTAGGAGATGAAGGAGAGGGCGGAGCACAGCCAGTTGCCCAGCAGGGGATTGCCGTCGGAAAAGGGGACGGCGGTCACCGACTCCACTGGCAGCCGGAAGGGGGCGGCCAGGGCGATGATCAGGGCGGTGATGACCAGCAGGGGGACTACGATGTTGAAGGAGGCCAGCAGCCCGGCGGCTCCTGCTAGGGCCACCGCCAGGACCAGGGCGGTGGTGAGGCCGTTTCCGACAATGGCGGGCAGACCGAAGACCTGCTCCAGCAGGGCTCCTGCCCCGGCGGTCATGGCGATCATCACATCAAAGAGGAAGAAAAGAAAGACACCACTGAGGAAGGCACGGAGCCAGGGCAGCTCCGGCCTAAGAATGACCCGGTCAAACTCCGTCCGACCCGTCTTTTTGGCAATGTCCAGCACCAACAGGCTGAAAAAGACAAAAGCGGCGATGGCCAGCACCATGCCGGCGATGCCGTAGCCGCCGAAGACACCGAAAAACTGTAATAGCTCCTGGCCGGACAGAAAGCCGGCGCCCAGAAAGCTGCCGGTAAAGACGGTGGCCACCTCCAGGGGGGTGATCCGTTTCATAGGAAGACCTCCGTAGATAAGGATAGCGGCTCCGGGGGACCGGAGCCGCGTATGGATCAAAGAAACTGGGAGAAGAGCGCTACCAGGAAACCGGGCGTGTGGGGGAACATGGTCTGGATGGCGGCACGGATGGCCTGCCCAGTGCCCGGTCCCCAGGCGTCCTTGGGAAAGGTGACCGCGCCCTTTACCGCTTCACCGATGGCGATGGGGGCGGATGCGGCGCCTCCCATGGCGATTTGCCCGGCCATAGCCCCGCCGCCAATGGCCCAGGAGGCGCTCACCGCACTGCCGCCCACGGCCAGTCCCAGGCTGAGGGCTAAGCCGCCGATGGCACAGAGGGCGCCTACGGCCAGACCGCCCAAGGCCACCAGACCGGCACCCAGCCCACCAAAGACCAGCCCGCCGACAGACATACCGCCCACGGAGAGAAGCCCGGCGGAGAGTCCGCCTAGGGAGAGAACTCCGGTGGCCAGGTTCCCCACGGCGATGACGCCCCGGGCCCAGTACAGACCGTGGTGGCCCACGTTGATGTGGACCAGGGGCAGCCCAAAAAGGGTGGACTTGCTCTTGTACTCATAGTGCCAGACCCAAAAGGGCGCATAGGAAGGAGGAGGCTCCTCCTGCGGGGGAGTCTCCTCCTTCCCCAGAATGAGGTAGTCCAGGCTCACCTGGAGGCATTGGGCCAGGGCGGTCAGATTGTCCAGATCAGGCCGGGAGGCGCCCGATTCCCACTTTTGAACGGCCTGCCGGGAGACTCCCAGGCTGTGGGCCAACTCCTCCTGGGAGAGGCCCCGCTCCTTCCGCAGCCGGTAGAGACGATCTTGCAGATCCATGGTGATCATTCCTCCTTTTGACGCCTCGCAGCATAGCAGATGGGGTCAAAAGGCGCAACCAACAAGTGCGTCCAATTTGACAACCGAAGGTTGCATTCATTGGGGCGCAAGGGCTTCAGACGGTGCGGCCGATGTCGGTGCGGAAGTGCATATCCTGGAAGGAGACGTGCTTGGCAGCGGCGTAGGCCCCGTCGATGGCGGCGTCCAGATTATCGCCCACGGCGGTGACCCCCAGCACCCGGCCACCGGAGGTGCGGATGGTGCCGTCCTCGTCCCGCTTGGTGCCGGCGTGGAAGACCACGGCGGTCTGCTCCGCCTCGGCCAGTCCGGTAATGGGATAGCCCTTCTGATAGCTTGTGGGGTAGCCGCCGGAGGCCAGCACCAGGCAGCAGGCGGCGGCGTCCTTCCAGCGGATGTCCAGCCGGTCCAGGGTGCCCTCCCGACAGGCCTGGAAGATGTCCATGAGGTCGGTCTCCAGCAGGGAGAGGACGGCCTGACACTCCGGATCGCCGAAGCGGGCGTTGTACTCCACCACCTTGGGGCCGTCGGGGGTGAGCATGAGGCCGAAGTAGAGCACCCCGTGGAAAGGGCGGCCCTCCGCCTTCAGGGCGGCCACGGTGGGGAGGAAGATCTCCTTCATGCAGCGGTCGGCGATCTCGGGGGTGTAGCCGGGGGCGGGGGAGATGGCGCCCATGCCGCCGGTGTTGGGACCCTTGTCCCCGTCGAAGGCCCGCTTGTGGTCCCGGGAGGGGGGCATGGGGGAGAGGTGCTCGCCGTCTACGAAGCACAGAACGGTGACCTCGGGGCCGGTCATGCACTCCTCGATGACCACTTTGGCGCCGGCGGCGCCAAACTTGCCGTCGGCCATCATGCTCCGGGCGGCCTCCTCGGCTTCGGCCACGGTCTGGGCCACCACCACGCCCTTGCCCAGGGCCAGGCCGTCGGCCTTCACCACGATGGGAGCGCCCTCCTGGCGGATGTAGCTGAGGGCCTCCTCCAGGTCGGTAAAGGAGCGGTATCTGGCGGTGGGGATGTGGTACTTCTCCATCAGGGCTTTGGAGAAGACCTTGCTGGCCTCAATGATGGCGGCGTTGGCCCGGGGGCCGAAGGCGGGGATGCCCGCCGCCTCCAGGGCGTCCACCATACCCAGGGCCAGGGGGTCGTCGGGGGCGACCACCACGAAGTCCATAGCGTGCTCCTTGGCCCAGGCCACCATGGCCTCCACGTCGGTGGCCTGGATGGGCACGCACTGGGCCTGGGCGGCGATGCCGCCGTTGCCGGGGGCGCAGTAGAGGGCGTCGATCTTGGGGCTCTTGGCCAGGGTACGGACGATGGCGTGCTCACGGCCGCCGCCGCCCACAACGAGGACTTTCATCGTAAGGACCTCCCATATCGAGATTCCGGGTTCACCCGATGAGCATGCTCAACGCGTAGAGCACTACCAGGTGGCCGGGGTAGAACCAGTAGAAGAACCAGCGGCTCCCGTTCCCCCGCTGCCCGTTGTACCGGGAGAGGGGGAGGAGGGCCAGACAGGCAAAACCCGCCATGAGCAGGGAATAGGGCAGGTAGAAGCGCCGGAAGGAGGGGAGATAGGCCGCCAGTTGGGCAAGCATCCCCGTCCAGTTCTCAGACTTCAGCAGGGCGAGGGCGGCGGGACCGAAGTAGGTCCACACTCCGCCGGCCACGTAGAAGAGGAGCAGGCAGCCGGCCAGGGCGAGGAACTGACGTCTGCGGTCGGACCCGGCGGCGTATACCGCCAGCACCGTGAGCACCCCCACCCAGCCGTAGTCCACCCGCAGCAGCTGGGCCAGGACCAACAGGACGACGGTGACGGGCAGACCCAGCCACCCATACCCCTTGTTTTTCAGGGTTCGGCAGGCGCCGATGGCGGCGGCGGCCAGGAAGAAGGTGGCGATGACGCTGCCGCCGGTGCCGCCGGTAGCGATGTAGGCCACCGCGTGGGTGACGGCGCCGAAGAGCCCCAGCCGCAGCAGATACCGGGGGTAGTTGGAGGTCTTGCGGCAGCCCTGGGCGGCGAAGTAGGCGAAGATGGGGAAGGCCAGCCGGCCCAGATACCGGAAGGCGTAGAACCACAGGGAGTCTGCCGGGAAGAAGGGGGCCATGGGGGTAAACAGCATGCCGATGTGGTCGATGACCATAAAGACGGCGGCGAAGTATTTGAGCTGCGTGGCGGTAAGGCCGCGGGAAGCCGTCATATCAATGGTGGAACAGCCGCATGCCGGTAAAGGCCATGACGATGCCGTACTTGTCGCAGGTGGCGATGACGTGGTCGTCCCGGATGGAGCCGCCGGGCTGGGCGATGTACTGGACGCCGGACTTCCGGGCCCGCTCCACGTTGTCGCCGAAGGGGAAGAAGGCGTCGGAGCCCACGGTGACGCCGCTGAGCTGGGCCACCCAGGCCTTTTTCTCCTCCTCGGTGAGGACCTCGGGCTTCACCTTGAAGGTGTTCTGCCACACGCCCTCGGCCAGCACGTCGTCGTGCTCGTCGGAGATGTAGATGTCGATGGCGTTGTCCCGGTCGGGGCGGCGGATGCCGTCCACGAACTGGAGGCCCAGGACCTTGGGGTGCTGGCGCAGCCACCAGATGTCGGCCTTGTTGCCGGCCAGACGGGTGCAGTGGATGCGGCTCTGCTGGCCGGCACCCACGCCGATGGTCATGCCGTCCTTCACATAGCACACGGAGTTGGACTGGGTGTACTTGAGGGTGATGAGGGAGAGAAGCATGTCCTTGCGGGCGGCCTCAGGCAGGTCCTTGTTTTTTGTTACCAGATTTTCCAGCAGAGAGTTGTCAATGACGAAATTGTTGCGGCCCTGCTCGAAGGTGATGCCGAACACGTCCTTGGTCTCCACGGGCGCGGGGGTGTAGGCGGGGTCGATCTGCACCACGTTGTAGCCGCCCTTGCGCTTGCTCTTCAGGATGGCCAGGGCCTCTTCGGTATAGCCCGGGGCGATGATGCCGTCGGTGACTTCATGCTGGATGACCCTGGCCGTGCTTTCGTCGCAGGTGTCGGAGAGGGCGATCCAGTCGCCGAAGCTGGACATGCGGTCCGCGCCGCGGGCGCGGGCGTAGGCGCAGGCCAGGGGGGACAGGTCCATGCCCTCCACAAAGTACATTTTCTTCATGGCGTCCGT
>CAUBHZ010000060.1 GCA_958435885.1 uncultured Intestinimonas sp.
TCACACATTTTTTTGAAAAAAACTTTCTCTTTAATCATACCATATTGTTATCACTGTAGTATATAGCAATAGGACCACCATCCAGTTCTGAATGATAGTCCTGCCTGCCCAAAGGGAATGCTTGCTGTTTGGTGAAACCGACGGAGTTTGGGCCATCACTACTTATCTTGAAAAGGGACGGTGAGAAATGGGAATTGCTTTTCCGGACGGAACCACCTATAATGGCACTTAGATTTTGTGTTTGTGAGGTTTCGGCCATGGGGAGAGCATCCACGAGAGAGAATAAGAACATCTATCAGACCACCCGGGAGGCCATGCACCTGACCCGGGAGGCCGCCGGCGAGCTGCTGGAGTCCATTCCGCCCGAGCGCATCGAGAAGATCGAGAACGAGCGGTCCCTGCCCCACCCGGACGAGGTGCTGACCATGGCGGAGAAGTACAAGCAGCCGGGCCTTTGCAACTACTACTGCGCCAATCAGTGCCCCATCGGGCAGGAGTATGTGCCGGAGGTGAAGATCAAGGACCTCTCCCAGATCGTCCTGGAAATGCTGGCATCCCTCAACTCCATGAACCGGCGCAAGGACCGGCTGATCGAGATCACCGCCGACGGCGTCATCAGCGACGACGAGCTGGAGGACTTCATCCGCATCCGGGAGGAGCTGGAGCGCATCTCCATCGCGGTAGAGACGCTGCAGCTGTGGTCGGAGCGGATGCTGGCCACCGGCGCCATTGACGCTGAACGGTATGAGGAATATGAGCGCCGGCGTGCGGAGCGGGATTGATCCGGGTATTTTGCCACGGAAGTGGAAATAGCGGGCCCTAATTTGCTAAACCCATGCTGGAAGCCACTGGTGCGGGATGGTAGAATACGGGTAAGCAGAGAGAGCAGACGCTCCTGTGAAGTTTGCGCAGCGAGGTGACGGCGATGGATCCAAAAACGAGACTCCTGGCGATCCGCCTGATGGAGAACCTCCGAAAAAATCCCGCTTACGCCCAGACACTGGGCGTCCAGGTGACCTTAAAGAGATCCGCCTGAAGGGTTGGGCTCCCATCCCGATCCGGCGGCGGCTGAGGGCTTCACAGCTGGGTGAAGCCCTCTTTTGCAGAGAGAATTGATGCCTTGGGAAGGGAAAGGAGCGAAACGAGATGAACGGCTATGACCAGCAGCTGAAGGAGCTGCTCGCCCAGTGCGCCCGCAAGCGGAAACTGGAGGCCTCGGCCGCGGAGCTGCGGCGCCAGCGGGATACCTACGCCGCCAGGGCGGAGGAGCTGAAAGAAGCCATGCGGGAGGAGCAGGCGGATGTGGACCGGCTGGAGGGCCGGAGCCTGGCCGCCTTCTTCTACAACGTGGTAGGGAAGATGGATGAAAAGCTGACGCAGGAGCGGCAGGAGGCCTACGCCGCCCGGGTGCGGTATGACGCGGCGGCCCGGGAGCTGGCCGGCTCGGAGGAGGATCTGGCCCGGTGCCAGGCGGAACTGGGCACCCTGGACGGCTGCGAGGAGCAGTACGCCGCGCTGCTCCGGGAGAAGACCCAGGCGGTCAAGGCCGCCGGCGGCGCGGCCGCGGAACAGATCCTCCGCATGGAGGAGCGCGAGGCCTACTTAGAGAGCCAGGAGCGGGAGCTGGGGGAGGCGTCCGCCGCCGGACAGAGCGCCCTGGCGACGGCCGATGGGATCCTGGAGAGCCTGAGCAGCGCGGAGGGCTGGGGCACCTGGGACCTGATCGGCGGTGGGCTCATCGCCGACCTGGCCAAGCACAGCAAGCTGGATGAGGCACAGGCGGCGGTGGAGTACCTGCAGTCGCAGCTGCGCGCCTTCCGGACAGAGCTGGCCGACGTGACCATCAGCGCCGATTTCCAGGTCAATATCGACGGCTTCCTCCGCTTTGCCGACTATGTGTTCGACGGTATCTTCGCCGACTGGGCGGTGCTGGACCGGATCAATCAGGCCCAGACCCAGGTGGAGGACACCCGGGCGCAGATCTGCGCCGTTCTGGACCGCCTGGGGCAGATGACGGACCAGGCAGAGCGGGAGCGGGCCGGACTGCGGCAGGAGATCGAGGGCCTGGTCAGCAGTGTGCCCATGTAGAGTAAAATCGGAAAGCGGAATTGGGACCGAGAGAGGATAAGGAGAGGGACGAGTATGGATGATGACGCGGGCGCCCAGGCGCCCCAGCTGCTCTGGATCAACTGGACGGACCAAGTGGTGTCCTTCCATCCGGAGGAGGGGTTTGAGCCGGTGGCGTTCCCCGACCACGACGCCATGCTGGCGTATGTGTTCCAGAAGACCTCCAACGGCTTTCGCATCCAGTGAGAGGCCGCTGGGAGAAAATCGACTGCAAGGAGTAACCCATGAAATTTATCATTGAGCACCTGTCCAAGCGCTTTGAGCAGAAAGAGGTGCTGAAAGACATCGACTTTACCTTTGAGGAGGGGAGGATCTACGGCCTGTTAGGCCGAAACGGCGCCGGTAAGACGACGCTCTTCAACTGCCTGAACCGGGACATCAAGGCCGACAGCGGCAGCTTTTACATAGAAGAAAACGGCGTGCGCCGGGAGGTGGCGGCGGAGGACATTGGGTATGTCCTCTCCACGCCCACGGTGCCGGAGTTCCTCACCGGCCGGGAGTTCCTCAAGTTCTTTGTGGACATCAATTCTGACTCCATCCGGGACCCCAGGCCCCTGGACGAGTATTTTGAGGAAATGAGCATCGCCCCGGAGGACCGGGACAAGCTCCTGAAGGACTACTCCCATGGCATGAAGAACAAGATGCAGATGCTGGTCAACATCATCGCCCAGCCCAACATCCTGCTCCTGGACGAGCCGCTGACCAGCCTGGACGTGGTGGTGGCCGAGGAGATGAAGAACCTGCTCCGGTCCCTGAAGGACGGGCGGATCACCATTTTCTCCACCCACATCCTGGACCTGGCCCTGGATCTGTGCGACGAGATCGTGCTGCTCAGCCACGGGGAGCTGGAGGTGGTGGAGAAGTCCAACCTGGACGACCACGCCTTCAAGGAGAAGATCATCGCGGCGCTGAAAGAGGAGAGCTATGCTTAAAACACTGCGCATCTCATTCGCCCTGAAAAATACATACCGGGTCAACGGCATCCTGCACTCCCTCAAGCAGATCCCCCTTTTGAAACGGGTGCTGCCCGACCGGCTTTATCAAGTGCGGGGGCTGAAGATCTTCGCCAACGTCCTCTCGGTGCTGTGGGAGATCGTGTCCATCTTCCTGGGGAAGTTCCTCTACTTTCTCACCATGGTCTGCGGCGTGGGGCTCCTCTACGAGCGGACGCCGGCGGGCCTCGGGTTCCTGCACATCCTGCTGTTCCTGACGCTGATCGGCTCGTATATGAACACCAGCCTCTTCAACCCCACCCGGGACAAGTACTACGCCATGATCCTTCTGCGGATGAACGCCCGGTCCTACACCCTGTCTAACTACGGCTACGCGCTGGGGAAGGTCGTGGTTGGGTTCCTGCCTTTCACCATCCTCTTTGGCCTGGACCGGGGCGTGCCGCTGTGGCTGTGCCTGCTGATCCCCTTCTGCATCGCCGGCGCGAAGGTGGCGGTGGCCGCCGACTCCCTGCGGGACTATGAGATGCACGGCTATGTCCGCAATGAGAATAACCTCCAGAAGATAGCCTGGCTGCTGACGGCGCTCCTGTTGGCCCTGGCCTATGTGCCGCCCGCCGTGGGCTTCGTCCTGCCCCTCTGGGCCTCCGCGGCGCTGTTCCTGGTCTGGATCCCCCTGGGGCTCCTGAGCCTTCGGCGGGTGGTGAGCTTCCGCTACTACCGGGAGATGAACCAGGAGCTGCTGGCCCAGATCCCGGGCCAGATGGACAAGGCCAGAGCGGCGGTCAAGACGGCCAATGAGAAGAACATCTCCGCCGACACGTCCATCACCAGCCGAAAGAAGGGCTTTGAGTTCCTCAACGACCTGTTCGTCAAACGGCACCGGAAGATTTTGTGGAAATCCGCCCTGCGCATCGCCTATGTCTGCCTGTTTCTCTGCTGCGGCGCGGTGCTGCTCATGGTGATCCAGCCCGGCACCAAGGCGGACATCAATAAGATGGTCATGACGTGGCTGCCGTACTTTGCCTTCATCATGTATCTCATCAACCGGGGCACCGGCTTTACCCAGGCCCTGTTCATGAACTGCGACCACAGCCTTCTGACCTACTCCTTCTACAAGCGCCCGGGGTTCGTGCTCAGGCTGTTTCGCATCCGGCTGCGGGAGATCATTAAGGTCAACGCCGTGCCGGCGCTGGTGATCGGGTGCGGCCTGGCGCTGATCCTCTATGTCTCCGGCGGGACGGACAACCCCCTCAATTATGTGGTGCTGGTGGTCACCATCCTCGCCATGAGCGCCTTCTTCTCCATCCACTACCTGACCGTCTACTACCTGCTGCAGCCCTACACGGCCGGCACGGAGATGAAGAGCGGGACCTACCGCATCGTGATGGTCCTCACCTATGTGGTGTGCTACGCCATGATCAACGTCCGTATGCCCATCCTGATGTTCGGCGCGATGTGCATCGCCTTCTGTGTGGCGTACTCCATCGTGGCCAGCATCCTGGTCTATAAGTTCGCGCCCCGGACCTTCCGGCTACGGACGTAATATAGGAGATCTCCACCGAAGAAAAGAGCGGGGGAGCTGTGCCGGATGGCGCAGCTCCCCCGCCTTTTTCGTTTTTATGGGCCACCGTAGGAAGAAACTCACGGCAGAGTCAAGAAAAATGCCTCAGCCGGAGGCCGCGGAGAAGAACATGACATAGTAGATCGGGAGATAGGTGATCTTCCCCTTGCTGGATACATTGCGCTCATTGGACAGTACGAATGCCTTCTTGATATGGTAGTCCTCATTTTGGACAAAGGTGTTGAGCGCGCTGTGTACGGTATAGTCCTTGCCGGACTTGACCTCAAGGGGGACGGCGGAAAGGCTGCTGTAATCGTCGATCAGGTAATCGACCTCGCCCTTGCTGCGGTTGTCATAGTAGTACAGCTTATAGCCATGGGCGGCCAGTTCGCCGGCGACGACAGTCTCATAGACGGATCCCAGATTGATGCTCTTTTCATCATCCAGGACGGCGCGGATATTGTTCCCGTAAAGAAGGCACGTCAGGAGTCCCACATCGTTGAGATAGAGCTTGAGCAGGTTTTTCCCTGCGGACTCGATCAGCGGGAAAACCGGATTGGAGATGGCCTGAACGGGCAGGGCGATCCCGGCGCTGATCAGATACTCAAACTCGTCGCTGTAATCGCGGAAGGTCTTTCCCTTCTTATCCTCGATGCTCTTGGCCACCACGCGCTTTTTCTTGTTCTCCATATTGGAGGGGATGAGGTCGTAGATGCGCCGGATCATCAGCTTCCGCTCTTCGCCGTATTTGGAGGCGTCGGCGGCATAGTAGTCATGGATCTCCCGCTGGATCTCCCGCACAGTCTGGATGTTCTTCTCCGCCAGATAGGTATTGACCGCATCGGGCAGCCCGCCGACCAGCAGATACTTGCGGAACAGATCCATTACCTTGTTGTGCGTCGCCTCGTCCAGCGCCTCCAATGCCTCAAACCTCCGGCGCATAGCGGTGATGGCAAATTCATTCAGACCATTCGCATACAGGAACTCCTCAAAATCCAGGGGGAACATCTGGACCTTTCGGATGCTGCCCATGGGAATGGAGGGGGTCTGCGCCAGCGTGACGCCCAGCAGCGAGCCGCTTGCGATATAGGTGAACCGGCCGTCCTGAGCCAGAAACTTGAGCATGGTGAGCAGGTGAGGATAGGCCTGGATCTCATCCAGGAAAATCAGCGTATTTTCCTTTTCCTTCATCCTGTCGCCGGCGAGCATACTCACCTGAAGGTAGAAGTCCTCCACCGTCCGGACGTTGGCAAACAGCCCGGTGCCCAGCGCGTCCTCCACCAGGTTGATCTCGATGTAGTTCTCAAACAGCTTCTGTCCCACATAGCGGACAATGTAGGTCTTGCCCACCTGACGGGCGCCGTCAATGAGCAGGATCTTGTTCGAGTCCGATTGCAGATGTGCCTCGATCAGAGACGCTATTTTTCGGTAAAGCATACGGCACCTCCTGATGAACAGATTTTTCAATAGGATTATACTGCATATAGTATGACTTTTCAATAGATTTTATATGCAAAAATCCGAACTTATCAAATAGAGGGACCGCCGGAGAGAACTCGCTTAGCCGCCGGGGTGATGACCATGCAGGGGAGGGGAGCGGCAGCAGAGAGTAACTTCAGAGTCCGGCTGGAGATTTTCCAATCCATCTTGATACTTTCCTTAGAATTGCCTGTTACCATAGCGGCAGCAACTGATAAGGAGACTTCTGCTATGGAAACGACACGCGCATTGACTAAGACCGGCGGCATCACCGAGACGGGGCTCAAGTGGATCGCCCTGGTCACCATGGTGATGGACCACATCCACTACTTCTTCGGCTTCACCGGCATGATCCCGGAGTGGTTCAGCATGGTGGGGCGGCTGGGGGCACCCCTGTTCCTCTTCTGCCTGGTGGAGGGCTTCACCCACACCCACAGCCGGAAGAAGTACTTCGCCAAGGTCTACATCCTCTCCGCCGCCATGTCCGCCCTGCTGTTCTTCATGGCCTTCGGCGGCATCCTGGTGCGGCCCGACGGGTTCTACCCGGGGAACGGCATGATGACCACCTTCGCGGTGCTCATGGTGATCTGGCAGGGCATCGACTGGCTGGGACAGAAAAAGATCCTGCCCGGCCTGGCGGCGGTGATCCTCCCCCTGGCCTGGCCCATCCTGGCAAGCCAGCTGTCTGTGGCCTTTCCCGCTCTGGCCACGCCGCTGGGCTTTGCCGCCTACTCGGTCCTGCCCGCATGGGGCACCACCGGGGATAGCGGCTGGCCGGTGCTGGTGATGGGGCTGGTGCTCTACCTGTTTAGAAAGCGCCGGGGTGTGCAGGTGGCGGCCTTCTCCGTCTACTACATCCTCTATGGCGTAGTCTATATGGCCGCCATAGCCTCCGCTATGGCCCCGGACTTCGTCTGGTGGCAGCTCTTCACCCAGTACTATGAGATCTACGGCATCTTGGCGGCGCCCCTGATGCTGTGGTATAATGGCCGGCGGGGCGGCGGGCACAAGCTGCTGTTCTACGCCTTCTATCCCGCCCACATCTACCTTCTCTACGCCCTCTCCTGGGGGCTGTACCTTCTGCTGAACTGAGGTGACATGATGGCCCATATCCTGGTGGTGGATGATGACAAGGATCTCTGCGCCCTGCTGAGGACCGCCCTGGAGCGGGACGGGCACCAGGTGTCCACCCGCCTGAGCGGCCGGGAGGTGGACGAATCCGCCTGCCGCTGGGCGGACTGCATATTGCTGGATGTGATGATGCCGGGGGAGGACGGGTTCGCCCTCTGCCGCCGCATCCGGGGGCTGGCGGACTGCCCCATCCTCTTCCTCACCGCCAAGACCGAGGAGGCCGACGTGCTCACCGGCCTGGGGCTGGGCGGGGACGACTACCTCACCAAGCCCTTCCGCGTCGCGGAGCTGCGGGCCCGGGTGGCGGCCCACCTGCGCCGGGAGCAGCGCACGCCCCATGCCCGCCTGCGCCGGGGGACGCTGGACTTCGACCTGGCGGAGCGGGCGGTGTACTGGCAGGACACGCCGTTGAAGCTGACCAAGGGGGAGTACGCCATCTGTGAGTACCTGGCCATGCACCCGGGCCAGACCTTCTCCAAGGAGCAGCTCTACGAGGCGGCCTTCGGCTACGACGGCGAGGCGGACGCCTCCGCCGTCACGGAGCACATCAAGAATATCCGGGCCAAGCTGCGTCCGGCAGGGGAGAGCCCTATTGAAACCGTCTGGGGGGTGGGCTACAAGTGGAAAAACGGATAAGACGGCCCGCCGGCCTCACCGCGCTGTTCTGGCGGTATCTGATCACCACCGGCATAGTGGTCATCCTGCTGGCGGTCCTCTGGTGGTTTGGCATGACCACGATGATGCGGTATGGCATCGTGTATCCGGCCAACACCGCCGCCAGCGGGGTGGAAGCGGTGGCCCAGGCCCTCTCCTCCGGGGAACTGGACACGGAGGAGATCCCCTACTTTTACCGCTGGGCCATCTTTGACGGGGGCGGGCAGGTGCAGGACCCGGGGAACATGGATGAGAAGCACCTTGCCTACGCCGAGGCCGCCCTGGCCGGGGAGCGGGACCCCCAG
>CAUBHZ010000061.1 GCA_958435885.1 uncultured Intestinimonas sp.
CTACCCGGCTCTGCTGGTGTTCAACGCCCTCTACGGCGGCACCCCCACCTCCAAGCTCTTCCTCAACGTCCGGGAGAAGCTTTCCCTGTGCTACTTCGCCAGCTCCGTCCTGGAGAAGTTCAAGGGGGTCATGGTGGTCTCCTCGGGCATCGAGTTCGCAAACTACGAAAAGGCCAAGGCCGAGATCCTGGCCCAGCTGGACAACTGCCGCACCGGAGCCTTTGAGGACTGGGAGCTGGAGGGCGCCCGGCGGGCGGTGGTCAGCGGCTTGCGGGCCACCATGGATGCCCAGGGCCGGCTGGAGGACTACTGGCTGGGCCAGGCGGTGGCCGGCCTGGAGGAGCCCCCCCAGGACCTGGTGGACCGGGTGGAGGCCGTCACCCGGGAGCAGGTGGTGGCGGTGGCCAAGAAAATGGAACTGGACACCATCTATTTCCTCAAGGGCAAGGAGGACTGATACCATGGAGACCAAGGAATATACCCGCATCGGAGAAAAGCTCTGGCACACCAAGCTGGACAACGGACTCCACATCTACGTGGACGTGAAGCCGGAGTTCTCCAAGAGCTTTGCCTTTTTCGCCACCAACTACGGCGGCATGGATATGCGCTTTCAGCTGAACGGCGCCTGGCACGACACCCCCGCCGGGGTGGCCCACTTCCTGGAGCACAAGATGTTCGATACCGAGGACGGCAACGCCCTCCAGGACCTGGCCGCCAACGGGGCCAGCCCCAACGCCTTCACCTCCACCGACATCACCGGTTACTACTTTGAGAGCACGGAGAAGTTTGAGGAGAACCTGAAGATCCTCCTCTCCTTCGTATCCGTACCGTACTTTACCCCCGAGAGCGTGGCCAAGGAGCAGGGCATCATCGGCCAGGAGATCCGCATGGTGGAGGACGACCCCCAGAACCAGGTCTTTTACGGCATGCTGGAGGCCCTCTACGCCCACAACCCCGTCCGGGTGAGCATTGCCGGCACGGTGGAGTCCATCGCCGAGATCACCGCCGACACCCTGTACGCCTGCCACGCCGCCTTCTATAACCCGGGAAATATGGCTCTGTGCGTCTGCGGCAACGTGGACCCCGAGCGGGTGCGTGAGATCGCCCTGGAGGTCCTGCCCAAGGAGGGCATCACCGACATTCCCCGGGACTACGGCGAGCCCGAGCCCGAGGGGGCCTTCCGGCCGGAGACCGTCCAGTCCATGGCCGTGTCCACCCCCATCTTCCAGCTGGGCTGGAAGGCCGACCCTGCCCCCAGGGGGGAGGAGCACCTGCGCCGGCAGTTCCTGGGCGAACTGGCCTGCGAGTCGGTCTTCGGCACCTCTACGCCCCTCTACGCTAAACTGTACAGCCAGGGTCTGGTGAACCAGAGCTTCAGCTACGGCTACGAGGCCTATCCCCAGTGCGCCATGCTCACCGTGGGCGGCGAGAGCCGGGACCCCAGGGCGGTGCGCCAGGCCATCGCCGACGAGGTGGTGCGCATCGGCCGGGAGGGGCTGGACCCCGCCCTCTTCGGGCGCATCAAGAAGGGAGTCTACGGCGCCAGGGTGCGGGCCCTCAACTCCTTTGAGAACATCTGTGTGGGCCTGGCCCAGAGCCACTTTGCCGGGGAGGAGCTCTTCCGGTTCCCCGAGGTCTTTGAGGCCATCGGCAAGGCCGACGTGGAGGATGTGATCCGGCGGTGGATGACCCCGGAGCGAACCGGGCTGTCCATCGTATTCCCCAAGGAGGAGCAGGCATGACCAGGACCGTCCTCTTTCCCGGCCTGGGCCTGGAGTTCCACCTCAATCGGGTGGCCTTCGAGCTCTTCGGCCTGCCCATCTACTGGTATGGCGTCATCATCGCCTGCGGCTTCCTGCTGGCGGTGGTCTTCTGCTACAGGATGGCGCCCCGGTTCGGCATCAAGTCGGACGACGTCATCGACCTGCTGTTCTTCGCCGTCCCCCTGGCCATCATCGGTGCCCGGCTCTACTACGTCATCTTCTACCTGGACCTCTACCGGAATGCGGACGGGAGCTATGATTTCCTGGAGATGATCGACATCCGGGACGGCGGTCTGGCCATCTACGGCGGCGTCATCGCGGCTCTCCTCACCCTCATCGTCTTCTGCCGGGTGAAGAAGATCAACTTCTTCGCCTTTGCCGATGTGGGGGTTTTTGGCCTCCTCATCGGCCAGTGCGTGGGCCGCTGGGGCAACTTCATGAATGTGGAGGCCTACGGCGGTCCCACCGACCTGCCCTGGCGCATGGGTATTGACGCCTATGTGGACGGTGCCTGGCAGTACATGGAGGTCCATCCCACCTTCCTCTATGAGTCGCTGTGGAACCTGCTGGGCTTCCTGCTGCTGCTCGTGGTGGTGCTGAAGGGGAAGCGCCGTTTTGACGGCCAGATCATGTGGAGCTATTTCCTGTGGTACGGCTTCGGACGGGGACTCATCGAAGGTCTGCGTACCGACAGTCTCTATTTCTTCAACACCCCCATCCGGGTGTCCCAGATGCTGGGCTTTGCCTCTGCCCTGGTGGCGGCGGGCTTTTTGATCTATCATCTCTTCCTGCGGCATCACAGGCCGGAGGAGCTCTATGTCAACCGGCTCCGGGCGGCCAGAGAGGCCCGCCGGACGGAAAACAAGGAAAAGGAGGAGGACGCGTATGGCGGCGACGGTCATTGACGGCAAGGCTTTGGCGGCCAAGTGCAAGGCCAGGATAGCCAAGGAGGTGGAGGGCCTGTCCCGGCGTCCGGGGCTGGCGGTCATCATCGTGGGAGACAACCAGGCCTCCCGTACTTACGTCAACAGCAAGCGGAAGGACTGCGACGAGTGCGGCATTTACAGCGAGGAGTATGCCCTCCCCGCCGACGCCGGCCAGGCCGCCCTCATGGAGATCATCGAGAGCCTCAACGGCCGGGCCGACATCGACGGCATCCTCTGCCAGCTCCCCCTGCCCGAGGGCTATGACGAGGAGGCGGTCCTTCTGGCCATCGACCCGGATAAGGACGTGGACGGCTTCCATCCCATCAACGTGGGCCGGCTGTCCACCGGACAGCCCTGCTTCGCCCCCTGCACCCCCGCCGGCGTCATGGAGATGCTCAAGGAGTACGGGGTGGACCCCAAGGGGAAGGAGTGCGTGGTGGTAGGCCGGTCCAACATCGTGGGCAAGCCCATGGCCATGCTGCTCCTGGCCGCCCACGGCACCGTCACCGTCTGCCACTCCCGGACGAAGGACCTGGGCGAGGTCTGCCGCCGGGCCGACATCCTGGTGGCGGCGGTGGGGAAGCGGAACCTCATCACCGCCGACATGGTGAAGGAGGGGGCGGTGGTCATCGACGTGGCCATGAACCGCAACGAGGCCGGCAAGCTCTGCGGCGACGTGGACTATCCCGCCGTGGCGGAGAAGGCCTCCCTCATCACCCCCGTGCCCGGAGGGGTGGGTCCCATGACCCGGGCCATGCTGATGGTGAACACCCTGGAGGCCGCCCGCCGGCACGGGTGCTGAAAATCTGGAAAAAAGAACAGGGCCGAGGGAGGCGCAGGCCTCCCCCGGCCTTGTCATTTTGAGGGTAATGTGGTATGATATTATCCGCTGTATGGCCGCTGACAGGCCGGTTTTGGGGCGGAATTCCCGACCGGACCGCCGGCGCCGCAAGAAAGATCATAGGATCCTGTTTCGAGGTGCAATGATATGGAACAAGAAATGCAGAAAAAAGTGATGCTCTCCGGCATCCAGCCCAGCGGTGACCTCCATCTGGGCAACTATCTGGGTGCCATCAAGAACTGGGGTGCCCGGGCCGAGGAGTTCGACTGCTACTATTTTATGGCCGACATGCACACCATCACCGTCCGCCAGAACCCCGCCGACCTGCGCCGGCGGACCCTGGAGCAGCTGGCGACCTACATCGCCTGCGGCCTGGACCCGGAGAAGAACACCCTCTTCATCCAGTCCCACATCCCCGCCCATGCCGAGCTGGGCTGGGTGCTCAACTGCTACACCATGTTCGGTGAGCTCAGCCGCATGACCCAGTTCAAGGACAAGTCGGCCAAGCACGCCGACAACATCAACGGCGGCCTCTTCACCTATCCCGCCCTGATGGCGGCGGACATCCTGCTCTACCAGCCCGACTACGTCCCCGTGGGCAACGACCAGAAGCAGCACGTGGAGCTCACCCGGAACGTGGCCCAGCGCTTCAACAACATCTACGGCGACGTCTTCAAGATCCCCGAGCCCTACATCCCCAAGACCGGCGCCCGGATCATGTCCCTCAACGACCCCTCCAGTAAGATGAGCAAGTCCATTCCCGAGGGCTGCGTCTTCCTCATGGAGAAGCCGGAGGACATCCAGCGCAAGTTCAAGCGGGCCATCACCGACTCCGACACCGAGCGCTGCGTCCGCTTTGACCCGGATCAAAAGCCCGGCGTGTCCAACCTCATGAGCATCTACTCCGCCGTCACCGGCAAGTTCGACGGCCAGGGCTACGGCGTCTTCAAGCCCGCCGTGGGCGAGGCCGTCATCGAGTGCCTGCGGCCTATCCGGGAGGAGGCCCAGCGGATCCTCAAGGATAAGGCCTATCTGGAGAGCATCTACAAGGCCGGCGATGAGAAGGCCTCCTATGTGGCCAACAAGACCCTGCGCAAAGTCTACAAGAAGGTGGGCTTCGTGGCCCGGTAACGGCCCGGTCTTGTCCGAAAAAGGAGCAGTTTTGTCAATGAACAGTGATTTGCAGACCATGGGCTGGGTGGCCGCCGCGCTGGTGACCGCCATGGTGGTCGCCCTCATCACCACGCCGGTGGTGAAGAACCTGGCCTTCAAGGTGGGCGCGGTGGACGTGCCCAAGGACAACCGCCGGATGCACGACCACCCCATCCCCCGGATGGGCGGCCTGGCCATCTTCTTCGGTTTCATCCTCAGCGCCCTGCTCTATGTGGAGATGACCCCGCAGTTCCGGGGCATGCTGCTGGGCGGTGTCATCATCGTGGTGCTGGGCATCTTTGACGACATCTACGCCCTGGGCGCCAAGTTCAAGCTGGTCATCCAGATCATCGCCGCCCTGGTGGCGGTGCTGTCCGGCAACGTCATCGAGATCATCTCCAACCCCAACGTCCTCTCGCCCAACCCCTGGTGGGATCTGGGATGGCTCTCCTATCCCGCCACCGTGCTGTGGATCGTGGCCATCACCAACGCCGTCAACCTCATCGACGGTCTGGACGGCCTGGCCTGCGGCGTGTCCACCATCAGCGCCCTCACCATGCTGGTCATCTCCCTGGCGGTGGCCGACGCCCCGGTGGCCATCGTCATGGCCGCCCTGGCCGGCGGCTGTATCGGCTTTCTGCCCTACAACCTCAACCCCGCCAAGATCTTCATGGGGGACACCGGCTCCACCTTCCTGGGCTTCATCCTGGCCGTCATGTCCATCCAGGGCCTTTTCAAGTTCTACACCATCATCTCCTTCGCCGTGCCCTTTCTGATGCTGGGCCTGCCCATCTTTGACACCTGCTTTGCCTTCATCCGGCGCATCGCCCACGGCCAGAGCCCCATGCACCCTGACCGCAGCCATGTCCACCACCGGCTCATCGACATGGGCTTCAACCAGAAGCAGGCGGTGGCGGTGCTCTACATCATCAGCGCCATCCTGGGCCTGTGCGCCGTGGTGCTCACCACCAGCGGCGAGCTCAAGGCCATGATGCTCATGCTGGCCCTGTGTGCCGCCGGCGCAGTGTCCGCCCGCATCTTCCTGAGCAACAATGAGAAAAAGAAACACGAGGAAGCCGAACACAAGGAGGAGCAGAAGTGAAGACCATCCGTGTCATGACCATATTCGGCACCCGGCCGGAGGCCATCAAAATGGCCCCTCTGGTCCGGGAGCTCTCCCGCCGGGAGGGGATCGAGAGCCTGTGCTGCGTCACCGCCCAGCACCGGGAGATGCTGGACTCGGTGCTCCACATCTTCGGCCTGACGCCGGACTATGACCTCAACATCATGGAGCCCCGGCAGACCCTGTCCACCATCACCTGCAAGTGCCTCACCGGCGTGGAGGGGGTGCTGACCCAGGCCAGGCCCGACCTGGTGCTGGTCCATGGGGACACCTCCACCACCTTCTCCGCCGCCCTGGCCGCCTACTACCAGCAGGTCATGGTGGGCCACGTGGAGGCGGGCCTGCGGACCTATGACAAGTATTCCCCCTTCCCGGAGGAGATGAACCGCACCCTTGTGGGGGACATCGCCGACCTCCACTTCTGTCCCACCCCCGCCAACCGGGCCAATCTGGCCCGGGAGGGCATCACCAAGGGGGTCTTCATCACGGGCAACACGGTCATCGACGCCATGTCCACCACTGTGCGGCCCGACTTCAAGTTCTCCACCCAGCTCCTCAATGAGCTGGATTATACGGGGCGTCAGGTGGTGCTGGTGACCTGCCACCGCCGGGAGAACTACGGGGAACCCATGGCCCACATCATGACCGCCCTGCGGCGCATCGTGGACGACCACCCCCGGGTGGAGCTGGTCTATCCCGTCCACCTCTCCCCGGTGGTCCGGGAGGCGGCGGCCAGGTACCTCTCCGGCCACGACCGCATCCACCTCATTGATCCTCTGGACGTGGAGGAGATGCACAACCTGATGGCCCGGTGCCACCTGGTGATGACGGACTCCGGTGGCCTCCAGGAGGAGGCGCCCGCCATGGGCAAGCCGGTGCTTGTCCTCCGCCGGGAGACCGAGCGGCCGGAGGCCATCACCGCCGGGACGGTCCGGCTGGCGGGGACGGAGGAGGCCGAGGTCTACCGCCTGGGCAGCCTCTTGCTGGAGGACCAGGAGGTGTACGCCCAGATGGCCCACGCCGTCAACCCCTACGGCGACGGACAGGCCTGCCGGCGCATCGCCGACGCCATCGAGTGGAAATTCGGCCTGCGGGAAGAGGCGCCGGAGGAGTTCCGGGCCTGATCGAAACGTCAGGACAGGAGGGAGCGGGATGGAACGAAAAAACAAGCTGGTGCTCTTCCTGCTCATCGTCCTGGTGATGACGGTGGCCTTGATCTCCAGCTTCGGCCTCAATATCTTTGCCGGCAAGGGGGCGGAGATCATCCTGCCCACCCCCGCGGCCTCGGAGCCGGGCGGCGAGGGGGATCTGGAGGGCGGCGGCCAGGTGCTGCCGGTCCGCACCACCCCGGAGACGGTGCAGAACATCATCGCCACCCTGACCCGGCCGGAGAACTATGCCCGCACCGTCACGGTGGAGATGACCACCGGGGCCAGCCAGGCGGGGAGCTTCACCGCCAACGTGCTGGTGGACGGCGCCTGGACCAGCATCGAGCTGACCCAGAGCTTCCAGCCCATGGGCACCCAGTACACCATTGTCTATACCGACCCGGAGAGCGGGGAGGGGACCCTGTACCGCTGGTACGCCGGCAGCACGGAGGTCAAGTCCTGGACGGTGGGGGAGAGCGGGGCAGATCTGGCCCAGCACATCCCCACCTATGAGGACGTGCTGGAGCTGGACCGGGCCTCCATCGTGGACGCCAACTATGTCACCCGGGATGGGGTGCCCTGCATCTACGTGGAGACCACTGTGGACGAGCTGGGTTACCTGGAGCGCTACTGGGTCTCCACCGACAACGGCCTGCTGATCGCCTCGGAGACCGTCAAGAACGACATCGTGATCATGCGTATGCGCTCCACGGAAGCCGAGGTGCTCCAGGCGGCGGAGAAGGACCGCTTCACCCTGCCGGACGGCACCGTTTTGTACGAACAGACCACACCATAATTATGCCTTGTCCCCGCGCTCCCGGCCGCCCAGGCTGAAGAGGAGCAGGAGCCCCAGGGTGATGACCGGTTCCAGGTCGTCGCCGTCGGTGAGGAGGAGAAGCAGGATCAGCAGAAGGAGAATGTCTCCCCGGTCCAGATCCTCCAGCCCCAGGCTCTTGAGGAGCCCGGTGAGCCAGGCGCCGTGACCGCCGCCTGCCGGACCTCCGGTGGGCGGCGGTCTCCGGTCCTGACGGCGTTCGCCGCCGCGGTCCCGATCCTCCTCCACCGTTACCCGCTCATAGCCGCCGGCGCGGGGAATATAGCGGTTATACATCCTCTCGTCCCTCCCGCAGTACGGCCAGGGCCACCCGGATGAGCCGGGAGAACTTGGCGATCTGGATGGCCCGGTCCACCTTGGCGTAGCGCTCCGGCTTCAGGAAGGGCTTCATGGCGGTGAGCAG
>CAUBHZ010000062.1 GCA_958435885.1 uncultured Intestinimonas sp.
CCTTCACCACCCACGTGGTCACCTCCTCGGGCACCGACACCTACTCCTGCATGGCCGCCGCCCTGGCCTCCCTCAAGGGACCCAAGCACGGCGGCGCCAACATCAAGGTCATCCAGATGTTCGAGGACCTGAAGAAGGAGGTCCGGGACTGGACCGACGAGGAGGAGATCTCCGCCTATCTGAAAGCCCTCCTCCACGGGGAGGCCTTCGACAAGGCGGGGCTCATCTACGGCATGGGCCACGCCGTCTACTCCCTCTCCGACCCCCGGGCCAACATCCTCCGCCGGTTCGTGGAGACCCTCTCCCGGGAGAAGGGACGCACCGACGAGTACGACCTCTACGCCCGGGTGGAGCGGCTGGCTCCCCAGATCATCGCCCACGAGCGGAAGATCTACAAGGGCGTGGCCGCCAACGTGGACTTCTACTCCGGCTTCGTCTACCACATGCTGGACCTCCCCCTGGAGCTCTACACCCCCCTCTTCGCCATGGCCCGCATCGCCGGCTGGAGCGCCCACCGCATCGAGGAGCTCATCAACATGGGCAAGATCATCCGCCCCGCCTACAAGTACGTGGGCACCCACCGGGACTACACCCCCCTGGACCAGAGATAACCCCCACGGCCCGGAGCCTCGCTCCGGGCCGTCGAATTCTCCGTTGTCAATTCCCGTCCCAGGCGGTATAATGGATGGGACAAGCGCGATATGCGCCGCGGAAAAAGGAGGAGCGCTATGGATTACGAGACCCAAAGGCGGCTCATGTGCGAGCTGGGCCGCAGACTGTGGCAGCGGGGCTGGGTGGCCGCCAACGACGGCAACTTCAGCCGGAGACTGGGAGAGGGCCTCTTTTTGGTGACCCCCGCCGGGGTGAGCAAGGGCTTTCTCACCACCGACATGCTGCTGGTGGTGGACAGCCAGGGCCGGATGACCGGTCCGTCCTCCTACCGCCCCTCCTCGGAGACCGCCCTCCACCTGGCCTGCTACCGGGTCCGCCCCGACGTGGGCGGCATCTGCCACGCCCATCCCCCCGCCGCCACCGCCTTCGCCTGCGCCCACATGGGCCTGGAGGAGCCGCTGCTGGGGGAGGCCGTCATGTCCCTGGGGCCGGTGCCCTGCGCCCCCTACGGCCGCACCGGCACCGCCGAGCTCCCCGCCGCCGCCGCGCCGCTCATGGCCGACCACGACGCCATCCTCCTGGCCAACCACGGCGCCCTCACCATGGGTCCCGACCTGGAACGGGCCTACTGGCGGATGGAGACCCTGGAACACACCGCCCAGATCCACCTCAACGTCCGGCTGCTGGGCGGGGGCGTGCCCCTGACCCAGGAACAGGCCGACGCGCTGAGAGGGGGCTGACGACCATGGAACCCCTCTTTCAGGTGGAGACCGCCCACGACGCCGACTCCTACGGCAACATGGTGACCGTCCACTACATGCTCCATCAGAAAAATCCCATCTGGGCCCTGTATATCCTGGCCGTGGTGGTGGCCGCCGCCATCTGGTGGGTGGCCGCCGCCGGAAACTACACCAGCCTGGGCGCCCTGGGCACCGGCATCTTCTGTCTGGCCTTCTTCCTGCTGGGGGTGCCCTATGTGGACCGCTTCGCCGCCCAGCGGGTGTGCCGCCGGATGCAGAAGCAGGTGGTAAAGGCCGCCCGGAAGAGCGGCGCATACGGCAAACCCATCCGCTACCGCTTCTTCGACGACCACCTGGACTCCGCCGACAGCGCCGGCTCCGCCGAGACCCCCTACGACCAGATCACCGACCTGGTGGAGACCGCCGGCTACCTGCTGGTCTTTCTCAAGAGCGGCCAGTGCATCCTGGCCCGGAAGAAGGACTTCACCCTGGGGGACCCCGCCGCCCTCTTCCCTCTGCTCTCCCAGCGCAGCGGCAAAACGCCCCGCACCTTCCAGATGCCGGAGAAGCGCCGGTGAAAAAATCCCCTCTTGCATGACGGGCAGGTTTCTGTTATACTGGTCCCATTCTATGGAAAGAAGGGTCTGGTGAGTCCCTGTGGACCAACCTCCGCCTAGTCAGTGCTTCATATGTCTTTCGAAGGGCAGCCTTAGCCGCAGGGCATAGGGCTGTCCTTTTGCGCGCAATTTTCCCCTTCCGCACCTCCCCGCCCTCTTTCCTGGAACTACATTGAATCTGAAAGAAAGTTGAGTTGATCGTCCTTATGGACCCCCAAAGTATTACCATGATCGTAGTCTTGTTCCTGATGGTGGCCTTTTCCGCCTACTTCTCCGCCACGGAGACCGCCTTCACCTCTCTTAACCGCATCCGCCTGAAGAGCAAGGCCGACGCCGGCGACCGCCGGGCCGCCCGCACCCTGGCCCTGGCGGAGGACTACGACCGGCTGCTGTCCACCATCCTCATCGGCAACAACATCGTGAACATCTCGGCCTCCACCCTGGGCACCGTCCTCTTCACCAAGCACGTGGGCACGGCCTACGGCCCTGCGGTGTCCACCATCGTGCTCACCGTGGTCATCCTGATCTTTGGCGAGATCTCCCCCAAGAGCCTGGCCAAGGAGCAGCCCGAGGCCTTTGCCATGTTCTCCGCCCCCATCCTGCGGCTGCTGATGCTCATCCTCCGCCCCCTGAACTTCCTCTTCGCCATGTGGAAGCGTCTGCTCAGCCTGATCTTCCGCAGCAGCAGCGACAGCGGTATCACCGAGGAGGAGCTCATCACCATGGTGGACCAGGCCGAGACCGAGGGCGGTCTGGACCAGGACGAGAGCGAGCTCATCCGCTCCGCCATCGAGTTCGGCGATCTGGAGGTGGATGAGATCCTCACCCCCCGGGTGGACATCGTGGCGGTGGAGGACACCGACACCATGGACGACATCGCCAAGGCCTTCGCCGAGAGCGGCTACTCCCGGCTGCCGGTCTACCATGAGGACATCGACAACATCGTGGGCGTCATCCACGAGAAGGATTTTCACGCCGCCCGCTACCACGGCCACGACGACGTCTCCGCCATCGTCTCCACCGTGCTCTACACCACCGCCAACACCAAGATCTCCGACCTGCTGCGCATCCTCCAGAAGGCCAAGGCCCACATGGTCATCGTGGTGGACGAGTACGGCGGCACCGAGGGCCTGTGCACCATGGAGGACATCGTGGAGGAGCTGGTGGGCGAGATCTGGGACGAGCACGACGAGGTCATCGAGGAGTTCAAGAAGGAGCCCGACGGCAGCTACCTCATCTCCTGCAACGCCAACCTCACCGACCTCTACGACCTCTTCTCCATCAAGGGGGAGAGCGACTCCACCACCGTCTCCGGCTGGGTCATGGAGGAGGTGGGCCGGGTGCCCGAGGAGGGCGACCACTTCGTCTACGAAAACCTGGATGTCACCGTCACCAAGGTGGACCACCGCCGGGTGCTGGAGATCCGGGTGGTGGTCCTGGACCGGCCCCAGGACGAGGAAAAGCCCGAGAAATAAGAAAATCCCCGGCGGTCTGAGACCGCCGGGGATTTTTTGTACTCTTATGCCTTTGCCTGAGCCTTGGCTGCGGCCACGAATTCCCGGAAGAGGGGGTGGGCCTTGTTGGGCCGGGACTTGAACTCGGGGTGGAACTGCACGCCCACGAACCAGGGGTGGTCGGGGAGCTCCACCGCCTCCACCAGGCGGCCGTCCGGGGAGAGGCCGGCCAGCACCAGTCCCTTGGAGGTGAGGGCCTCCCGGTAGTCGTTGTTGAACTCATACCGGTGCCGGTGCCGCTCGGAGATGTCCTGGACGCCGTAGGCCCGCTGGCAGGGACCGCCCGGCGTGGTGAGATGGCAGGGATAGGCGCCCAGGCGCATGGTGCCGCCCTTGGCGGTGACTCCCACCTGGTCGGGCATGAGGTCGATGACGGGATAGGGGGTCTCCGGGTCCAGCTCGCTGGAGTGGGCGCCGGCAAGGCCGGCGGCGTGGCGGGCGAACTCCACCACCGCCATCTGCATGCCCAGGCAGATGCCGAAGTAGGGCACCTTGTTCTCCCGGGCGTACTTCACGGCGGCGATCATGCCGTCGATGCCCCGGCTGCCGAAGCCGCCGGGCACCAGCACCCCGTGACAGCCCTCCAGCGCCTGGGCGGCGTTGTCGTCGGTGAGGGTCTCGGAGTCCACCCAGCGGATGTCCACCTTCACGTCGTTGATGATGCCGGCGTGGGCCAGGGACTCCACCACGGAGAGGTAGGCGTCGTGGAGGCCCACGTACTTGCCCACCAGGGCGATCTCCACATGCTCCCTGGCGGCCTTCTCCCGCTCCACCAGGGCGGTCCACTCGATGAGGTCGGGGGGCGTGGCGGTGAGGCCCAGACGGCGGCACACCGCTCTGGCCAGGCCCGCCTCCTCCAGCATCAGGGGGACCTCGTAGAGGGAGGAGGCGGTCAGGTTCTCGATGACGTTCTCCGGAGGGATGTTGCAGAAGAGGGAGATCTTCTTCCGGATGTCATTGGGGATGGGGTACTCGGAGCGGCAGACGATGACGTCGGGCTGGATGCCCAGGCCCAGCAGCTCCTTGGCCGAGTGCTGGGTGGGCTTGCTCTTGAGCTCGTCGGAGCCGGGGACGGCCACGATGAGGGAGACGTGGAGGTACATGACGTCCTGGCGGCCCACCTCGGCACACACCTGCCGGATGGCCTCCAGGAAGGGCTGGGACTCGATGTCGCCCACGGTGCCGCCGATCTCGGTGATGACCACGTCCACATCGCCCCGGCGGCCCACCCGGTAGATCCGGTCCTTGATCTCGTCGGTGATGTGGGGGATGACCTGGACGGTGCCGCCCAGGTAGCCGCCCTCCCGCTCCCGGTTGAGGACGGTCCAGTAGACCTTGCCCGAGGTCACCGAGGAATCCACCGTCAGGTCCTCATCGGTGAAGCGCTCGTAGTGGCCCAGATCCAGGTCGGTCTCGGCGCCGTCGTCGGTGACGAAGACCTCGCCGTGCTGGAAGGGGTTCATGGTCCCCGGGTCCACGTTCAGGTAGGGGTCAAACTTCTGGAGGGCCACCTTCAGCCCCCGCTGCTTCAGAAGCCGCCCCAGTGATGCCGCCGTGATGCCCTTGCCCAGGCCGGAAACCACACCGCCGGTGACGAAAATGTACTTGACCGCCATTATCAGATTCCTCCCATCTTGGATGGGACGCCATTGCCCCAAGACCCCATTGTCCCATAAAAATCCTTTCTATTTTATGCGCCTAAGGGGCCATCGTCAAGGGGTTTGAAAAAAACGGCGGTGTTTTTTCTCAGCCCGCCAGATTGGGGAAGGAGGTCTCTCCCCAGTCGTCCACCTGCCAGCCGCCGCTGCCGTCGGGGATGAGCCAGAAGACATAGGTCCCCGCCCCCTGGGGGGCATCCGCCGGAAGGGCAGCAAACAGGACCAGCACGTCAGCCCGGTCAAGGCCGCTCCCCTGTCCCTTGCCATTTTCCAGGTAGGTCTGGGCGTGGTAGCGGGCGTAGAGGGGCAGATACTGGGGAGAGCCCTCCAGGGGCGTCCCCCAGCCCTGCCCTTCCAGCCAGGCGGACAGGGCGTCCATGCCGGCGTCCACCTGCTCCTGGGTAAAGGGGTCCTCCCCCTGGGCCAGGGCGGCGCAGCAGTCCAGCAGCTTGTCATAGGGACTCGTCTGGTAGGCATAGGCGGGGCGGTACCAGAAAACCTCACCCCCGATGGTGATGCGCAGAAGGCCGTCTTCCTCCAGGAAGAGGAGCTCGTCGCCGCTCTCTGTCTGATAGCGCACCGCCTCACCCTCGATGGTCTCCGGCCTCTGGGCCTCCATCCACACGAAGGTTTGGAGGTACCAACGCACCTCGCCCGACAGGAACTCCGGGTTGTGGAAAGCCAGCCTGCCCTCGCTGCTGCCCGGGTCGCCGTCCAGATAGAAGAGGCTCTCCAGCGTGCCGGCCTGGCCCGTCACCCGCCCGATGGTGCTCCCCAGGTCCCCGGCGGGCTTCCCCTCCAGCAGAGTGAAGGTGAGGCCGTCCAGGGTCTCGGCGTTGTACTTCTCCCGATACCAGTCCATGGCCGCCTGGACCGGGTCCAGAAGCCCGGGCCGGTGGCCCTGGTCCACCTGGGCCTGGAGATCGGCGTAGTATTCCGCCGCCGTCACCTGGATGCCGTAGGGCAGCTCCCTGCCCCAGCCGCCGTAGTTGTTTTCAAAGCTGCCCTCCACGCACCAGATGCCGCCGCTGCCCTGGGTGACGGGCTGGGAGAGGAGGAGGGTCAGGGAGACGGCGTAGTCGGCGCTGTGGACCTCCACATAGCGGTGTTCCCCCGTCCACAGGAAGGGCCGGTCCAGCTCCGCCCCGCTGTAGGGGGTGAGGCCGTTGCGGACGATGAAGTCGGCCTGGATGTCGGGGATGCGGGAGCGGACATACTCCCAGCGCCGGTAGTCCACGCTGTCGGTGTCCTGGTCGCCGTCTGCAGTGAAAAACTGCACATCGGTGGGGTACGCCATGCCGTAGTACCACTCGCCATCCCGGGCAAAGATGGTCTGGCCCTCCCCGCCGTGGACGGCCAGGTAGTTCTGCTCGTACCCCACCTGGTCATAGCGGAAGAAGGAGAACAAAAAGCCCATGGGGGTGTCAAAGTCCTCCATGCCAGCCTCGTAGCTGGAGCGGTGGTAGACCCGGGGGAACACCGGCTCCGAGCCGTCCCCCAGATCCTCCTCAAAGAGGACCATGGTGTCCCCCACGATGTCGGTGGGGATGGCCAGGGTGAGCCCGCCCCCCAGGTCGTAGAGGGCGGCGTCGGTGAAGAGATCATCCACATTGGAGGTGGAGCTGGGCACCTCCGTCTCCTCCTCCGTGCCTGGTGTCACCATGGCCGCGCCGCCGATCAGGGAACAGCTGCCCAGCAGCACCGTGAGGCACAGGGTCAGCGCCAGGGCAGCAGGGCCTCGTTTTGTCCCCTTCACCAGATCCACCAGCCTTTCTTGCAGATGTTTCTTTTCCTCGCACAGGGTGGTGACCACCAGCCCCTTTGGAGGCTCCGCCGCCAGAGAGAGCAGCGTCTCCCCGTACCGCCGGCGCTCCGGGTCGGACAGCACCCCCGCCGCCGCCTCGTCGCAGGCGAGCTCACACCGCCGGGCCATCTCCCGGCGGAACGCCGGCATGAGGGGGTTGAACCAGTGGAGGCTGGTCACCACCGCCGTGCACCACTTGTAGAGGAGGTCCCGGCGGCGCAGGTGGGTGAGCTCATGGCGGAGGATGTCCTCCAGCCGCCCTCGGTCCTCCACCCCGTCGGGCAGGAAGATGGTGGGCCGCAGCAGCCCCAGAGCCATGGGACAGGGAATGGCCGGGCACACCGCCAGGGTGATTTTCCCGCCGGAGTCCAGTTCCTTCAGCACCTCCAGTGCCAACTGACCGGGGGCGTGGCTCCCCCGCCGGACCAGCCGGGCAAAGCGGCGGTAGCTCCGGCCGTACCGGCCCAGGGTCAGAACAAAGCCCAGGACCCAAACCATGAACCACAGTGCGGGGGAGGTGAGGACATCCTTCCAGTCCACCGCCGGGGCGGCGGCCACCGTCTCCCCGCCTCCGTCAGGGACCGACGGCCCACCGCCGGGGTTTTGGGACTGCCCGCCCTGACCGGCAGGCGGAAACAGGGGCGTGGTCCCGCCGGTCTGTCCCCCTGTCGGCTCGGTCATCGTCACACCGATCACGGTGGTGCTGGATGGATGGACGGGGACGGGCAGCTCCACCCACACCGGCACGCACAGCCGCAGCAGCACCAGCAGCCATAAATAGTAGCCTGCCGCCCGGCTGATGCGGCGGCTCAGCAGATGGAGCACCCCCATGAGGACCACCCCCAGCACCGAACCCAGCAGGCTCAGCCGTAGCAGGGCGAGGAGGAAACCGGTCATGTGTCCTCCCCCCTCTCCTCCCACAGCCTGTCGAAGAGGTCCCTCAGCTCGGCCACGTCCTCCCGGTCCAGCTGCCGCCGCTCCACCAGGGCGGCCACCAGGTCCTTGGCCTTGCCGTCATAGAGCTTTTCGATGAGGGTACGGGTCTTATAGTCCCCCAGCTCCTCCCGGCTCACCAGGGGGCGGTAGTGGTACACCCCCCGCTTCTCCTGGCCCACCGCCCCCTTCTCCAGCAGCC